>JAFMRP010001238.1 GCA_017354095.1 Ktedonobacteraceae bacterium | reverse complement strand
TTGAAGAGGGACGTAAGGAAGGTCGTAAGGAAGGTCGTAAGGAGGGGCGAAAAGAGGGGCGTCTGCTCACAGCCCGCAACATCCTGCAACAACTCGTCGTGGCACGCTTCCCCCAGTTGAAAACACTCGCTCGGCAACAGGCAGAACAGATTGAACAACCTGAGATACTCGAACGGCTGATCACGCAGATCGGCGTGGCTCAAAGCGAAGAGGAAGCTCAACAAGTGTTGTTGATTCCCCAACCACCACAGACAAAGCCTCGCCGCCAGCCACGCACGCAGAAATAAGTTCTACAATAGAGGGGTCCAGGGGTGCAGGGGCAGAGCCCCTGCTTTTCTTCCCCTCACCCAAGCGTCTGGTTGGTGTACGCCTGCGCGAGATCCTGGCCCGCCGGTATCATCTTCTGCGCCACCAGAAACTGCTGCATCGAAGCCCAGACTGCCGGATCATTGTAGCCCGCCTGCCCGTTGCTGCTCGTCCAGATAGGAATCGTGGCCGCCAGCACTTCGCGCGCCTGCTCCTCGTTCAGGTTGGGCACAAAGCTCTTGCTGATCTTCAACGCCCCCTCTGGATCGGCGATCACGTCCTTGACCCCCTTGAGCGTGGCCTGCACAAACTCGTTCACCATCTTCTGCTGATTGTGGTAACGATCCTCGGTAGTAATAATACCGTTGGAGATCAATGGCTGATAATCAGAGACGGCAAAGGTGCGCACGTTCATACCATGCTTGCGCAGCTGCAGCGGCTCGTTGTTGGAATACCCCATCACCGCGTCAACCTTGTGATTGAGCAGCGCATCCACCTGCGTAAATCCTATCGGCTGCACCTTGATATCGCTCAGCGCCAGTTTCTGCTTGTAGAGCAGCGCCAGCAGCCCTGTATAGGTCGAGCCATAGGGGCCAGGCGTCCCAACGGTGTGCCCCTTGAGATCGGCCAGGGTCTTGATCGGCGAATCAGCTGGTACGATCAGGCTTACGGGATACTTCTGGAAAATAGTGGCCACGTCAATGCCCTTGACGTTCTTGCTGCGCGCCACCAGCAGCTCATCACCTCCGGCAAAAACGAACGTGTTTTGCCCGGCAACCATCGAGCCGATCAGATCAGGCACGATACCATGATTGAAGGTGACATCCAGCCCCATTGCTTTATAATAACCCTTGCTCTGCGCGACATAGAAGGGCGCGAATTGAATGTCGGGATTATAACCCAGACCAATCGATACTTTCTGCAGCCCGCCCGCGGTCGTACCACCAGTCGTGCTCGCACCCCCACCACAGGCCGCCAGCAGCAGCGCCACCCCCAGCAACAACCCACATAACGCTCGATAACGGTTAGACATCTATGCCTCTCCCTCTACATATGATGAGTATTTACGCCCCCATAAACAGGAACTTTGCATTACCAATGCGGCACCAGAAATTACGTACCTATCGCATTCATACACCTCAGCCCTACCATTTTATTCCGCCACGTTGGTTCGCGACAGCAACATGGTAGATTCTTCGGCTATATGAATTACCTAGTACACGGTTCTGGCCAGTTTGCTGAGCAGGCCCGCGATGCCATAATAGAGCGCGGCCAGTACGGCCAGCACAGCCAGCGTAGCAAACATTGCCGGCGTATCATACTGGTTCTTGGCAATCACGACCAGCGTACCCAGTCCCAACGTGCCGCTCTTGACAAATTCACCCACGATCGCGCCGGTAATCGAAAGGGTGAGGCCAGTACGAATGGCCGCCATGATGGCCGGAAGCGCCAGCGGCAGTTCGATATGCGCCAGCATGGACCAGCCAGCAGCTCCGTCCAGGCGCGCGGCCTCCAGGAACTCACGCTCTATGGTCTGAAAACCCAGCGCGGTGCTGATCACCATCGGAAACAGTACAACCAGCGTGCAGAGCACGACTATCGGCTCCGGTCCATAGCCAAGCCACATGACCAGCAGCGGCGCGATTACAATGGCGGGTATAGCCTGCCAGGCCGCCAGGTAGGGCTGGATGATGGTGGTGAGCAGACGCGACTTGACCAGGCCGTAGCCCAGCGGCAGCGCGATCAGCAGCGCCAGCAAGAAGCCCAATATACTTTCCTGCATGGTCATCAGTATGCTTTGCTGGTAGAGGCCGGAAGAGAAGCCGTTGGCCAGGCTGTTCAGCACATCAACTGGCGCGGGCAGAAACAGCGCGTCAACGTGCGCGTACATGGTCCCAAAGAACCAGGCCGCCAGCAGCACCAGCGCCAACGCTAATGGCGGCAGCAGCGCGAGCACTCGTCT
>JAFMRP010001237.1 GCA_017354095.1 Ktedonobacteraceae bacterium | reverse complement strand
CGAGAGCTGTGCATATCCCACTTTTCACGCTTGCATGTATATCTCAATGTCAAGGGATTTCACTTACTCAATACATTGAGCTCTTGCAAGAAAACGGCGTTTCGATCGTGCTTGACGTGAGTGAAAGGACTTGAGCTATAAACCCTGATTCTCTGTAAGCATATCCTTGCATACTTCAGGCTGAACTTGCTATTTTAGGAAGTACCTTGCCCCATCCCCCAAGCCTAGCTATGACTCGTCAGATTGCATCTTACTCGGGTTCAGGCAACCGGAGACGGCAGGTCATCTCCCGCTACTTAGCCATTCCCCTCTACTTATTTCTGCTCTCAATTCTGCTGCCTGATATATTCTTAACTCAAACTTTAGGAAGCTCACTCAGACCCATTCGGCAATCGGGGCAAACGGAGCAATCAGCAAAGGGAGTATCTCAAGATCAGAATGGCGCCGACAATGGGAAGGATATCCGCGTGCTGGAACCGGACCAGTCTATCAAACGCGAGCTGAAAGGTGGACAAGAGCAAGCCTACCAGATCAAGTTGAGCGCCGATCAGTTCCTGAAGTTAGTCGTTGAGCAACAGGGCATCGATGTGGAGGTGCTGGTGAGTGGACCGGACGGTAAGCAGATCACAGTTTTAGACTCCGAAAGCAGTCTCTGGGGGAAAGAATCGCTGATGCTGGTGGCTGAAGCGGCGGGCGACTATCGGCTGATTGTACGGCCCACATATAAGCTGGCAGCTACCGGAGGTTATGAGATCCATGTTACGGAGATGCGCGCTGCCACTGAGAATGACCGGGCTCTGCAAGAAGCGCGCAAGCTGTATGATGAGGCACGCCAACTGCGCGACAAGGGCAAGTATGAGGAAGCAATCACATTATTTGAGCGTGTGATCGAGACTCAGAAAAGAATTTTGGGCCCGGATGCCCCCGATCTTGCCGCAACCATCCATGATCTGGCCACCTTGTACTATTACAAGGTCGATTACTCGAGGGCCGAGCAGCTGTCGAACCAGGCTCGGGCCATTCAGGAGAAGACGCTGGGGCTGAATCATCCTCAAGTCGCAGCCTCTCTCAACCTGTTAACCCTCCTCTACCTCAACAAAGGAGACTATGCGAAGGCCGAATCGCTGTCGACGCGCGCCGTGGCCATTAAGGAGAGAGCGCTGGGACAGGACCATCCCAAACTCGCTTATTATCTCGCCAATCTCGGGCGCGTATATGAGAAGGAGGGTGAGTATGATAAAGCGGTGTCACTCTACATGCGTGTGCTGGCGATCAGGGAGAGAACATTGGGGTCGGATAATAGACTTCTCGCGCAGACGCTCAAGAATATAGCCATTCTCTATTACGACAAGGGAGACTATGCAAAGGCTGAACCTCTTTTCCAAAGCGTCCTTACCATCCAGGAGAAATCGCTGGGGCAGGAACACAAGGAAGTCGCCGAATCTCTCATGAATATCGCCAACATCTACCGCCACAGAAAAGATTATGCGCATGCGGAACCACTCTATCTGCGCGCGCTGGCGATCCAGGAGGAGAAGCAGGGGCCGAAAAGCCCATACGTCGCCCGGACTCTAAATAACCTGGCCATGCTCTATGCGGCGAAAGGGGATATCGCCCAGGCCATCGCAGTTCAATCCCGCGCCAACGCCGTCACCGAATACAACCTGTCGCTCAATATCGACACCGGCTCCGAACGCCAGAAACTGGCCTTTCTCGATCTCGTTTCAAAACAGACCGATTTCACGTTCTGGCTCCACAGTCAGGCTGCCCCCGATAATCCACAGGCGCTCGAACTGGCTTTCACTACCCTGCTATGCCGGAAGGCGCGCGGGCTCGATGCCATGACGGACACGATCGCCACCTTGCGCCGTTACGCTACGCCACCAGATCAAGCCCTCCTCAATCAACTCACCGATGCCCGCTCGCAGTTGGCCGAGCTTACCTTGAAAGAGTCGAGCGCAACTCTGCCAGAGATATCCTCGGTGCGACTCAAGCCGCTCGAAGAAAAGATCGATAATCTGGAAGCGGAATTGAGCAGACTCAGCGCTAAGTTTCGGGCGCAAACACAACCAGTCACGCTTGCCGCCGTCCAGGGGTCGCTCCCCGCAGACGCCATCCTGATCGAGTTTGCAGTCTACACGCCCAGGGATCCACGGACCGAGAAGATTGGAGCGCCGCGCTACCTTGCCTATGTGCTTTCAGCCCAAGGGCAGCCGAAGTGGGTAGACCTCGGTGAAACAGCGCCCATTGATCGGGCAGCGAACGCCTGG
>JAFMRP010001236.1 GCA_017354095.1 Ktedonobacteraceae bacterium | reverse complement strand
CGCTGCCCCTGCCGGGGGAGCGGGGGTGTCCCCCGGCCATCCTTTTCTTAAATTTGTGAATTTATGCGCGCCGCCTGCGGCGGCTAAGGGATCACCAGGAAGGTCAAACAAAAAAAGAACTCATGTTATTTCTCATCAGCAGCATAAACGTCATACCGTCAGCGCTACCCAATGAAATCACCATCACAATCATCAGCCTCCTCCCCAGCATAGGAGTCGTACTGGCCGCACTCGGCCTTGGACTACTCTTCTATCGCTTGCTGGTCAGGCGCCTGAAAAAAACCGTCTTAGACAACTGGATCATCCAGACCCTCGCCATACTGGCAGCAGTGCTGACACTGCTACTCGGCATCATCGGCGGGCTTGCCATCTGGAGGGCCGATCTGCTGGGGACGTTCGCGGAAAGCATCGGCCTCAACAAAGCAATTATTACTTCCTGGCTCCTCAGCCTCTTCTGGACCATCACTATCATCGCCTTAGGCATCGGCATAGCCCGCACCATCAAAGCGCTCACTATCCGTGGCCTGGGCGAGAACCGCATCGACATCAACACCCGCACCCTCATCGGCCGCATCTTCTACATCACCACCCTCATTATCACCGGCTTCCTCGTCCTCAACGTCTGGCACATCGGCATCGAAGTGCCGGTCGCAGTCCTCGGCGCGATGGCTGTCGCCAGCACCGTAGCCTTCCAGGACATCCTCAAAAACCTCGTCGCCGGCTTCTATATCCTCTTAGAGCGCCCCTTCTACATCGGCGACCAGATCAACATGACTTCAGGCATGACCACCTTCACCGGCAAAGTCGAGGACATCCAACTCCGCGTCACCAAGCTGCGCCTCATCTCCGGTGAAGAGGTCGCCATCCCCAACATGCTTATTTTCGCCAACGCCGTCGTCAACAACACCTTCTACGGCGAACGACGCGCCACTGTCCTCGTCACCCTGCCCCAGGAGGCATTTACCCCGGAAGAAACACAGCAGCAGATGACAACCATCCTGCGCGAACTCGACCAGGTCATGGAAAAGCCTGAACCACAGGTCATCTTCAGCGGTATCGCCGATGGGAAAGTTACCCTCACCCTGCGCTTCTGGGTCGCCAGCGGGCAGAACATAGACATATCGCGCATCGTTTATAAACTGTATGAGGTCCTGCCAACCGCGGAACTCACTATCAAAGAACCGCTCGGCAGTGTATAATGGCGTAACATTGCAGCCATCTCTCTGCCTTCCAGAGGAGGAAGCACAGATTGACCATACAAAGATCAGGGCAACACATCGGCCTGGTTGGGGGCACTTTCGACCCGGTGCATTACGCGCACCTGGTCATCGCCGAAGAAGTGCGGGCCACCCTCAATCTCGCTAGCATGGTTTTCATACCCGCGGGCAGCCCGCCACATAAACAGAAGCAAGATTGCGCGCCGGCTCATCATCGCCTGGCCATGCTCCAGCTGGCCATCAGTGGCAACCCTCACTTCTCCATCTCGCACGTCGAGATAGAGCGACCCGGCCCATCCTACCTGGCCGACACACTGCGCATCTTGCGCGAGCAGTGGGGACCAGAACAGGTACTCTATTTCGTACTGGGCTGGGATAGCCTGACCATGCTGCACACATGGCACGACCCGCAGGGTATCCTTGCCCACCTGGACTACCTCGTGGCCGTAGGTCGTCCCGGCTATAGCGACGAAGATGAAACGGAGTATAATAAACAACTAGAGGCTCGTCTGCCAGGCATCACGCAGCGCCTGCTCGTCGTACCAGTACCACAACTGGAGATCTCATCGACCGACCTGCGCAACCGGATCGCCACAGGCCGCCCAATCAAATATCAGCTGCCAGAAGTGGTCGAACGCTACATCGCCGACCACCGCCTCTACCACGCAGCCCAGTACCAGCACACAGCACAAAATCATCTTAATGCTGCCGAGTAAAGCCCGGCTACCAGCAACTGGCACGATCAGCCAGCACATAACCATCTCAGTTGCTGAGTAGAGCCTGGCTACTAGACAAAGCTGGCCCAGTCAGCCAGCTCAGAATCACCTTAGTGCTGCTGAGTAGCACCAGACTACCAGCGTCAAACCGGCCTGACCAGCCAGAGCTCAGAATCACCTTACTGTGCTGCCGAGTAGAGCCTGGCTACCAGTAACTAGCCCAGTCAGCCAGCTCAGAATCACCCTACCGTGCTGCTGAGTAGAGCCTGGTTACCAGCTCAAAGCTGGCCCAGTCAACCAGCACAGAATCACCTTACTGTGCTGCTGGAGTTTGGGGG
>JAFMRP010001235.1 GCA_017354095.1 Ktedonobacteraceae bacterium | reverse complement strand
TACCTGCCTGATCGTGAAAAACGCTTTACCGTCATGCTCGACGTGTTAGAAACGCTGCTTCCTCAACACTTTGTCGCGCTTGACCTGGCCTGTGGTCCCGGATCAATGAGTCAGCGCCTCTTATCGCGTTTCCCACAGGCACGCTCCGTCGCTGTGGACATCGATCCCGTCCTGCTGCTGCTTGGACAGCAAGTCCTGGGTGACGTGCAAGGGCGCTTGCGTTGGGTGGAAGCAGATATCAGTGAGCCTTCCTGGCACAGCCGACTTGGGGAGGAGCAGGTGGATGCGGTAGTAACCACGACGGCCCTTCATTGGCTACATGCTGGCTCGCTGGTGGAGCTGTATCGCCAGTTAGGAGTCCTCGTTCGCCCTGGTGGAGTTTTTCTCAATGGGGATGGCTTTGGGTTTGCCCCGCATCTGCCGAGCTTTAACACGGTCACAGAGCACGGGCATGCGCAGTGGGCTGCTCAGGCGAGCGCAGCGGAGAAAGAAGATTGGGAGGAGTGGTGGAATCAGCTTCGGCGTGAGCCAGGGATGGGGCCGTTCTTCGCGGAACGTGCGCGTCGCTTCAGCACCAAAACGCGTCCCCCTGGTACCCTGGTAGATGTTCACCTGGCGGCGTTGCGCAACGCGGGATTTCGCGAAGTTGACGTGATCTGGCAGCATCTGGATAACCGGGTCGTGATGGCAGTTCGTTAGCTGAGTGAGAGGAAATCAAACGCTAGATTTTCAAACATGAGCTCTGGTATACTCATTCCTGTGTGGATGTTGGGGAATACACGCTTTCGGTTGGGGAGAACCTGGTGAATATATGCCGAAACTTGCACGTTATCTGCTCGCCTGGTCGAAGGAGGATGGGTGCTATGAGCTGCGTGAGCGGGGTGAGAATACCAGCTATGCTTTGCGAGAAGATGATGCGCGGTGGTCTGCCTGGCTGGAGGAACATCGCTCGTTCGCTTTTCAGGGCAAGCAGGGACATCTGAACTTACTCAAGGAAGCCCGTGCGCGGGGCTCTGAATACTGGTACGCGTACCGGAGCCAGAACCGGCGCACCAGCAAAAGATATGCCGGGCGCACGGCGGATATCACTTTTTCACGTCTGGAAGAGCTTGCCGGAGCTTTTATGCGTGAGGTGGAATCTCAGGCGCCTGTTCCGGCTGAAGAGCCGTTGCTTGAGCCAAAGCTGCATGCGCCGCGTTTGCAGGCGGCTCTGGTCGCGCGTGAGCGTTTGTTTGCCAGAATGCAGAGTGGGCTTGAGCGGAAACTGACGCTGCTTTGCGCTCCGGCTGGCTCTGGTAAGACGACGCTGGCCGGCCAGTGGCTCAACGAGCGTCGTACCCACGCGCAGATGCTGCCGGTTGCCTGGATCGCTCTCGATAATGGTGATAATGATCCCATCCGTTTCTGGCGCTATGTGATTACTGCTTGCCAGAGATTCCATCCTGGCCTGGGTCGTGCTTTGCTGGCGCAGCTTTCGGCCGGTCTGTCGCTTTCGTTTGAGCTGCCATCCCTGGAGACTGTGCTGACACCACTGCTCAATGAAATGGCTCGTGTTGGATGCAGCGGAATCCTGATCCTGGAAGACTACCATCTGATTACGGAAGCGCGTATTCATGAGACGTTGATCTTTTTCCTGGATTACCTGCCTGAGAACATGCACGTGGTCGTATTGACACGCAGCGAACCGCCTTTTCCTCTGGCCCGCTGGCGAGCCAGGGGTGAGCTGTGTGAAGTGCTGGCCGCGGATCTGCGTTTTTCGCAGGAGGAGAGCGCCAGCTTTTTCCAACAGGTGCAGATTTCTCCGGCGCCCACTTTCTCGGAGGAAGCGCTTCGCCGGTTAAATGAACGGGTAGAGGGCTGGGCGGCTGGTCTGCGGCTGCTGGCGCTGGCATTGCAGGGAAGCACGCGGGAGCAGGAATTTGAGAGTGCGCTGGCGAATTTCACAGGAGATCAGCGTTCGCTGCAAGAATATTTCGTGATGGAAGTGCTCAATGCCCAGCCCGAGACGCTTCAGAATTTTCTCCTGCGCACAAGCGTCATTAGCCGTCTGACGGGATCGCTTTGTGATGCGGTCGTAGAGCGGCATGGGAGTGCGCGTCTGCTGGAGAGTGTGGAGCGAGCCGGGCTATTTCTGGAGTTGCTGGATGGTTCCGGCGGGTGGTATCGTTACCACGCGCTTTTCGCAGAGGCGATGCGCGTTGAGGCCCGGCGTCGTCTGGGGAACGATGCCATGCGCTTACTTTACCTGAGGGCCAGCCAGTGGTATGCGCAG
>JAFMRP010001234.1 GCA_017354095.1 Ktedonobacteraceae bacterium | reverse complement strand
TGCGTTTCGGTCTGATAGTCCTCGCGGAGGTGGTCGTAATAGGCGCAATCAACACAGCGCTGTACCAGACAAACCATGGTGACTGGGTGGTGCCGCTGACCTATTTCATCGTGGGTCTGCACTTTGTCCCCCTGGCATTTGTGTTCCGGGTTCGCCCCTATATCATCCTGGGTCTCTTATGGATGATCGTCATCCTGCTCACCGTGATCCTCATCCCCGCCAGTATGATGGTGGGACAGGGCCTGGGTGCCTGAGTTTTCTTCCCCATTTCCGGCTGTGGACTCGCCACCTGGATAGTCCTGGCCTATATTCTGGGAACAAATATGAAGAGGGTGTATCACCTTCGCGTTAGTTAAGGAGTAGAAATAAGCGTGGACATTATCCTGCGAACCCAACATCTGAAAAAACACTTTGGCTCTGTGCGCGCGGTAGAAGATGTCTCATTCAGCGTCAGGCGTGGAGAAATCTTTGGCTTCCTGGGACCTAACGGCGCTGGCAAAACCACGACCATCAGTATGATTCTGGGCCTGACCTACCCTACTGCCGGAACTGTAGAAATGCTCGGCGAGCGCGTCACGCCAGGACATACCGGCGTCCTGTGCCGCGTGGGAACACTGGTCGGCGCTCCTGCCCTGATGCTCTCATACTCGGCCCGGCGCAATCTGGAGGCCCTGGCGCGGCTCTATCCCGATGTCACAGCCGCGCGAATCGATGAAATGTTGGAGCAAATGGACCTCAAGGCCGCTGCCCATCGCTCCGTCAAAACCTTCTCAACCGGCATGAAGATGCGCCTGGGGCTGGCTCTGGCGCTGCTGAATCGCCCTGAACTACTGATCCTGGACGAGCCAACTAATGGCATGGACCCCGCCGGTATGCATGAAATTCGCACGCTGTTGCGCTCACTCGCCGATCAGGGCACAACCATTCTCCTCAGCAGCCACCTGCTGCACGAGGTTGAGCAGACCTGCGATCGCGTGACCGTCATTCAACGCGGGAACATCATCGCTCAAGGGATCGTCAAAGAACTACTCTCGTCCGAAAATGTTGTTCGTGTGCGCACCAGTATGCTGGAGCAGAGCGCGCAGGCGCTCAAAGATCTGGCCGAAGCAACAGATATCCGCACCGAGCCCGAATATGTCGAGGTGCGCGGCGTTTCCAGTGAGCAGGTATTGACCTTCCTGGTCGCGCGTGGCCTGGCACCGCGAGAAGTGTTTGTTTCACGGCCCGATCTGGAAAGTATCTTCCTGGAACTCACCCAGAAAACCGCTTGATGAAGGGGAAATATCATGTTTTTCAACCTGCTGCGCCTGGAGAGCGACAAGCTCTTTCGTCGTTGGATGCTCTGGATCAGCCTGGCGCTCGCGCTGCTGCCCGGCATCCTGTTTCAGTTGATCGCCTTTAACGTGGGCCGCGATGTCATCCCGGTGCAAACGTTTGTCTGGCCCAACGGTGTCGTCAACCTGCTGGCCTTCGCCAATGGCTACTACGCTGGCGCAGGCTATGCCGTCTATGCGCTGGCCTGTGTGATAGGGGCGGTTACGGCGCAGGAATATGCCTGGCGCACGATGCAATTGTGGCTGAGCCGTGGTGTGCCGCGCTCACTGCTGCTCATCGTGAAGTTTCTGGTGGCTCTGCTCTGTGTGTTACTGGTCGGCGTGGTTTTTCTGCTGGCGGGCTGTATCATCTCGCTCATTCTGAGCTACCAGCTGCATGGCAGCGTCAACATTCAGCCTGGCGATATCGGCGTCGTGTTGCTGGGTACCCTGCGTACGACTTACAGCATATTGCCCTATGTCGCTCTGGCCTTCCTGCTGGTTGTCTCTATGCGCTCGTTAGTGGCCGTGGGAGGCGTGCCTCTGTTTATGCTCGCCATTGAAGCGCCGCTCAGCTTCCTTCTGCCAGCGCTGGGCCTGAAGGATGCCGCGCACTACCTGCCCGCCGGGCTGGCGCAGACGCTCACCATGCAGAACTACAATGCTGTCCATATTCCTACGCAGGGGATGATGGCCAGCCCTGGCGACCCTGTTGTCTCGTCTCTGCTGGTTGCGCTGTATACTCTGGTGCTGTTCGCGCTCTCGCTCTGGATCTTCCAGCGCCAGAACCTGGCCAATTAGAAAGAAATCCGCTATGCCCGGTGAAGCGTAGCGGATTTCCAGCAATCGGGAAAGCAAGTCGGTCAATACCCTGACACATGCTATAATAGACACGAATCAGACACGCTTGTGGATGTACACAAGTTCTCTCCGATCAGAAAGCAGGATCATGAAGTTCT
>JAFMRP010000270.1 GCA_017354095.1 Ktedonobacteraceae bacterium | reverse complement strand
TGGATCGCTTTGCCAACCGCGAGGCCGATATCCTGGTTGGCACGCAAATGATCGCCAAGGGGCTGGACCTGCCCGGCGTCACGCTGGTGGGCGTCATTTCAGCCGATATCGCTCTCAACCTGCCCGACTTCGCCGCCTCTGAACGTGCCTTCACGCTTCTAACCCAGGTCGCGGGCCGCGCCGGTCGTGGCGATGAGCCTGGCCGTGTCATCGTTCAGACCTTCAATCCGCAGCACTTCTGCATCGACTCCGCCTCGCGCCACGATTACCACGAGTTCTACATCGCGGAGGTTGAGGCACGCCAGCGCTATGGCTATCCACCGTTCCGCCGCTTTGTCAAATTTACCTACACGCACGAGAACCGCCATCGCTGCCAGAACGAGGCTCTGCTGCTCGCCGAGCGCCTCAGCACATGGATTGATAGGCTTGGCCTGGACCAGACGGATATCGTTGGCCCGGCTCCAGCAGTGCTCGAACGCATTCGAGACCAGTATCGCTGGCAGATCATCGCGCGTGGCCCCGATCTGCACCGCCTGCTGCGCGTCATCGAAGCCCCCGGCTGGGAGATCGACATCGACCCGGTCAGCACATTCTAAAACTCTTATGGTACAATTTCTGAAAAACGGAACGCGAAGATAGAGAATGACAGACCAGCCTGCCAGACAAAATAACAAATTCTCTGAGGCCGCACTTGCAGAGGCAGACGCAATCGCGGAAAGCGTCTCAACCACCCTCGAAGGGAGACCGCCAGTCAAGGGCATCACAATCGACGGTCCGGCATCAAAAGACCTGGACGATGCCTTCTGGATCGAAAAAGAACGGCATGGAGGCTACAGGCTCCTTGTCAGCATCACCGATGTTGGCTCGCTGATCACTCCCCAGGCGACGCCAGCCCTGTATAAAGAGGCGCTTGAGCGTGCTTTTACCCGCTATTACGGGGAGACCAACCGTCCTATGCTGCCAAGGCTCCTGTCGGAGAGCAAATTGAGCCTCCTGGAAGGGCGCTCGCGCCCCGCCATTACCATCTCTATCCCGCTGGATGCCCGTATGCGCCCCGGCGAACCAGCCATCTACCAGACCTGTATCAGCAGCAGCAAACGCTTTAGCTATGGCGAGGTAGATACCGAACTGGAGAATTCCCAGAACGAGTTTTCTTCCGTCCTCCTGATGGCATACAACATAGCCTACCGGCTGCTGCAGAAAAGAAAAGCCGGGGGCGCGCTGGCCATCTATGATATCGTTTCCGGTTGGGCCACCACTGAGGAAGGTATGTTGCGCCGATTGGATGCCGGAGAGCGCTTCAAAGCTCAGGTTATTATTCAAGAACTGATGATCCTCACGAACCAGGCCTGCGCCCTCTTTTTAGCGCAGCGAGGCTTGCCCGCCCTCTATCGCAACCACAAAGCAAACGCGATTGCCCCTGAGAGATCAGCACTATTGCAGATGATGGATATCGCGGTCTCGCATCCGGAACAATTCAATCCAGACCGGGTAAGCGTCACAGTCAATGTCTCAATGCAACGGGCCCGCTATGCTCCAATCGTGGAGGGCCATTATGGCCTGAACCTTCCGGCATATATCCACCTGACATCCCCGATCCGCCGTTACGCTGACCTCCTGAACCAGCACATCCTCCTTGCTGCCCTCAAGGGCGAGCCTCCTCCCTACCCCAAAGAGCAACTAGCAGAGATCGCGGAACATATCAATGGCGCAGAAGATGATATGAAGGACGCGAAAAGCGCCCATTTTCTCGCAGCGTATGATAAAGAGATACGGAAAACAGTTGTAGAGGCCGCGCAGGAGCCTTCTGCATCTCCATTAGCGGACCTCGGCACGAAAAAATTCCACAGCGTCATCAGAATGGCCGCTGCCAGCGACGCTCTCTCGCCAGCAATTGAACAGGAGATACTCAGAAGACTGGAGCAGCAGATGCTCTACGCCAATGACATTTTCACCCTCGTGTTTCGCTACCAGAATAAAGGAGAAGCGTGGGAAAAGGTACGGAGAGCTGCGCTTGAGGAGATTCAACGCCAGCCATATCTGGCGATAAGTATTCTGCTCATGGGACATCAATCGCTTGGTTGGGGAACGCCGCACTACGAAGTTCGCCCTTCCGGGGTCAATCACCGCATGCTATTTAAAGCGAGCGTAAAAGTAACGGCAGCGGAGCAACAATATGCTTCGTCACAGCAAGTAGCAACGCAGAAAGAGCTCGCGAAACAATTAGCCAGCGCGGAGGTATTGGCGAAAATCGCGGGCATAGAGCTCCCCTCGTTATCCTCTCATGAGACGAGCACTGAAGTGACGCCTCCTTCTTCTGAAGCATCGCGTGATGTCAAACTGCAAAATTACAAAGGACAGCTCCAGGAATTAGCACAATCGCGCAAGTGGGACCTGCCCTCCTATACAGAGGTAGCAAGAACAGGGCCGCCGCATGCGCCAGTCTTCACCGTGGAGGGAAAGATAACCATCGATGGTAGAGAGCATACTGTGCGATGTATAGGCAATTCAAAGACGGAGGCAGAGCAGCTCGCGGCGCAGCAACTACTTCAACTTGTTCCCGATCTGCCATCAACAGCAGCAACAAATGCTCTATCGGGAGGTAAAAATCCGGTGAGCGTCCTCAATGAAATGAAGCAAAAATTAGAATTAAGCGACGTTACGTATACCTATGAGCAGCACGATATAACGAGCGATCAGGAGTTTACATGCATCTGCTCGGTTATGACCTCTGATGATCAGACTATCGAGATGGCGGGCACGGGGCAAACCAAAAAGGACGCTACCCGCAGAGCTGCTTCACGAGCGCTGGCATTCCTCTTGACCGGGGACCCAGAAAATTAATCAGCTTTCTTTTTACTACCCAGGTCGCGTTCTACCCCTGTGACGTCCTTCACCCTGGCAATACGATTGAGCAGGTGTTGCATCTGATCCAGGTTGTCCAGCTCCAACGTAGCATGGACAATCGTCTCGCGCAGCCGGTTCACATGGGTACCCACTGATACGAGATTGACGCCCGCATCCAGCACGACCGTCGCGATATCGCGGATCAGGCCGGGCCGGTCATGTGCGCGGATCACGATTGGTGCCAGGTAGCGCTGCTGGTTCATACCCGCCCAGTTTACATTGATCAGGCGCTCACGCTCTTTCTCGCGCAGGCGCTTGATATTGGGGCAGTCTGTGCGATGCACAATCACGCCCTTCCCCCGGCTGACAAAGCCCACAATCTCGTCGGTGGGTAGGGGGCAGCAGCAGTTCGCCAGGCGCGTCAATAGCCCTTCCACGCCCGCCACCTGCAGGCGTGCCGCCGTACTCTGCTTGGAACTGACCGCCGGCAGCACCAGCGTCGCGTCATCGTCCTTCGCTTGCGCGGCCTCTCTACCATCCTTGCCTTCGCGTGTCTGCCAGTCGCCCAGTTTGACTGCGACGGCATGCGGCCGGATGTCATCGGCGCCAACCGCTGCCAGCAGATCCTCGAAGCTGTCCAGGTGGAACTCGCTGCACAACCGGTTCTCCATCTCTTCTGATAGCGACTCCAGGCCGCGCGGCCCCAGCGCCTTCACATCCCGCTCCAGGCGCTCACGTCCAATCTGAATATTGATTTCGCGCTCGAAGGTCTTCAGATAGCGGCGAATTTTGCTGCGTGCCGCGGCGGTATGGGCGAATGAGAGCCAGTCACGCGTCGGGTGTGCCGTGCGATTGGTCACAATATCGACAATCTCGCCACTCTTCAATTCATAGTTCAAAGGCACCATGCGTGTAACCAGCCGGTCACCATCACTGCCCTCGCTGATGATACGAGCGCCAGCGCACCTGTCTCCGACCATTGAGTGGATGCGATAAGCGAAATCCAGTGGTGTTGAGCCGACCGGCAATTCTTTGACCTCGCCTTTGGGTGTGAACACAAAGATCTGCTCATCAAAGATATCGCCTTTGACCGCCTCCACAAACTCGGCGTCGCTCGTGTTGGTCGCGCGGATATCGCGCTGCCACTCGGACAGCTGGCGCAGCCAGGTCAGCAGCTCTTTGGCTGAAGCAGTTGCATGGTCGCCGATATCTTTATAATGCCAGTGCATTGCCACGCCATATTCGGCCATTTCATGCATCTCATGTGTGCGAATCTGGATCTCTACGAGATGGTTATCCAGGCAGAAGACGGTGGTATGCAGTGCCCGGTAGCCGTTGGGCTTGGGGTTGGCGATGTAGTCTTTGATGCGCCCTTCCTTTGGCTTCCATAGCCCATGCACATGGCCCAATACAACGTAGCAATCATTGGTTGTGTCAACCAGGATGCGGAACGCGATCAGGTCGTGGATCTGGTTTACATCGGCTGCCGCTTTGAGCTGTTCAAAATCTTCCACGTCGCCTGCTGTGCGCACCAGCTTGCGGTAGAAGCTATACAGGTGCTTGACGCGTCCTGACACCTGGGCCTTGACGCCGATACTTTTCATTTCTTTGCGCAAAATCTCGCAGACCCGCTCCACATAGACCCGCCACTGCTTGCTCTCTGACTCGATGATGTCGCGCACCCACTGGCAACGCTCGGGTTCCAGCACCTGGAAGGCCAGATCTTGCAGTTCGCTTTCCATGCGCGACATACCCAGTCGCCCCGCCAGGGGAGCGTAGATTTCGCGCGTCTCCTGGGCTGTCAGGAGCACTTCTTGCTTATCGCCTTCATAGTCAGGCCGGCACATCAAGCGCATCGCGTGCAGGCGATAGGCCAGTTTGAGCACGACCACGCGTGGATCATCGGCCATGGCCACAAACATCTTGCGCACTGTCTCAGCCTGCTGGCGACGTAGCGCCTCGCGAAGACGCGGCTTTTTAGTATCGATTGCTGGTACTGAGCCGGTATCCTCGCGCTCTGCCTGGGCGCTCTGAGCTGCGCCCATAGAGACGCTCTGCTTCTTCCGCTCCAGAATATTCAAGCGCAGCATGCTGCCCACGATGCGCGCAGTAGGCATCCCCAGCGTATGCTCCACCCGCTCTATTGGCAGGAGTTCCGCGTCCACCGCTTCAAAGACCAGGCCGGCAGCCACGCCAACTGCGTCAATATGTGTTTCGGCAAGGATTGTCGTAACCGCCAGGGCGTGTTCCATTGGAGGTAGAGGACGTGAGCCGGAAACTCCCTGGCATGTCTCGCGAGCAAGGCGGAGCGCCCGATTCACAAGGTCGATATCAGCTGATGTCATATACTGGCGAACCAGGTTGAGCAGGTTCGCCTCGACATCGGGCAAATCTCGCGTTAGAAAATTGCGTTCAACAAACCTTCTAATCATCGTGGTAATCTATGGGGCTGATGGCTTCTATCATAAAAACCAACTGGCGAATTCGTCTCTACTATTACAATCGCTCCCGTTTAGTATACGTTTCAAAATGTGTCGCGTTGGACTCGACTGATTCTCGTAGGAAAAACGGGGGAGACAGACCGGCGGCGTGGTTACTTTTAAGACAAGGAGCGCTCTACACTGACTACATTCTTTACCTGTCTCAAGCGGCGTAAGATGCGCTCAATCTGGTCAAGCACGCTCTCGGTGGCAAGAAATTCAAGTGTTGCTGTAATCACAGCTTTCTGGGATGCAGCATTAGTAGTTGATGTCACTTCAGTCATATTGATGCCTGCATCAGCAACCACTGCCGCGACATCTCGTAATAGACCAGATCGGTCATGTGCGACGATGTTGATTGGTGCCAGGTAGTGTTCAGGCTCGATCTGACGCCAGCTCATCGCAACCTGTGCAGCATGCTCCCCACGTTTATTCAGGGATTGACAGTCTCTGCGATGCACCAGCATCCCTTCGCCAGGAGCAAACGCGGCCACAATCTGATCGCCAGGAATGGGACAGCAGCACTCCGCCAGCTTCAGCAGGCCCGCGCCATTTTTCTGGCTGTAGCCCTGTGCCTGCTCGTCCTCGGGTTTGACCGGCACCGGCAAAAGGGGCAGCAGATACTCCACTACCGTCTCACTGCGCAGGTCGTCTCTCCCTAGAGCAACATAGACATCATCAAGCGTGGCATACTTCCTCAGGCCCGCGCTCGCCTTTGAGCCTTCAGCGCGAATATTCTTCAGCAGTTCTTCAACCTGTTCATTCACGCCTGGCAAACTGGCAGCCTTGAGCGCCAGGTCCAGCCGCTCACACCCGATCTGGATATTGATTTCGCGCTCATAGGTCTTCAAGTAGCGGCGTATCTTGTTGCGGGCTGCAGCGGTGCGCGCAAAGGAGAGCCAGTCACGAGTCGGATGGATTGTGCGGTTGACCATGATGTCAACGATCTCTCCACCCTTTAACTCATAGTCAAGAGGCACCAGGCGTGTGACCAGGTGACCGCTATCGCCAGTATTGGTGATGATACGTGCTCCGGCACAATGATCGCCAATATCGGTATGGATGCGGTAGGCCATATCCAGTGGCGTTGAGCCGCGCGGCAGATCCTTAACCTCGCCTTTGGGCGTGAATACAAAAATCTGCTCCTGGAAGATATCGCCCTTCACCGCTTCGACGAACTCGTCGGCACTCTGGGGCAGCTCGCGCTGCCACTCGCGCAGCTGCTCAATC
>JAFMRP010001233.1 GCA_017354095.1 Ktedonobacteraceae bacterium | reverse complement strand
GGGCCCTTGAGGCTGCCCCTCATTAATATTTATCTCCTACCTTACGCCGCTCAGCGGCCCCACATCTCCCACAAGGCGAAACGCGGCCCAGAAATATGGATGCGTATAAAGCGCATCGGCATGGAGCAGCAGATGGCGCTGTGCCGCACGCAGCGCCTCCACCTTGCTATCCCCATGCAGCAGCCGCTCATAAAACAGCTGCATCAGCTCATTGGTCGAGCTATCCTCCACCGGCCACAGGCTCATCACCAGGGCCGAGGCTCCCGCCGCCAGGAAGGCCCGCCCCAGCCCCAACTGCTCATCTCCTCCACCGATCAGCGCCAGCCCCGTCTCGCAGCCGCTTAATGTCACCAGCTCGCAGCCTTCCAGGTTCAAGCCAAAGGCATCGATCGCGTTGAGCTGTCCATCGGCCAGTTGTACAAAAGAAAAATTGGGTGCGTCCAACCGGCAATGCCCATGCGTCGCCAGGTGAATCAGCGCGCTGCCCCCGGCCTCTTCCATCAACCGCTCAATCGTCGCCTCGCCCTCCTGATAGCAGCGCCCCTTGACCAGCTCAGCCACGCTCTGCGCTTCCGCCAGAGCACGTGGTAGGTAGCCGTGTCCTGAATGACCAAAGATCAACGGAGATTTGCCGGCAACCGCTCGCTGCGCTTCAGACAGATGCAGCAAAACACTGCTCGCCGGCAGATAATGCACCTGGAAATCTTCAATCAGAAAACGCTCTCCGCTGTAGAGAGCATGAAACGGCAGGCTGTGCAGCGGTCCATAGGGCACAATCGTCAGTAAGCCTTCCTCAGCGGGCAACAATGCCTTCACTGGCTCAATTAGCAGATCATAGAGCTTGCGTAGCAACCTCCGCACGGCCTGCCGTGGCGGCTGCTGGGGATCAGGCCAGCCGCGTGGCTCCAGGTGGGCATAGAGCGGCGGCAGCAGCCGTTCCAGTTGCGCCAGGCCTTCAGAATTCTCATAAGTGACAAAATGCTCCCTGGTCAGGGCGAAAATCACCAGCCGCCCTTTGTACAGAAAATAGGCCAGCAACAATTGACCCGGCGCCAGCTGCTCTCGCAATGCACCCACATCGATACCCTGGCTCTCCGCAGTTTCATCATCAAGAGTCGGCTCTGCCTGCGTGACATCATCAACCACCTGCAACAGGTGCAGGCGTTCAAACAGCTCATTGATCTTTGTCTCGCACTGCCGCAGCTCTTCCTGAATCACCTCGCGCTTCACATCTCCGGACACCCCTGTATCCAGCCCTTCCAGCAGATCACTATAGCCCCGGTAGCGCCCCTGCCATTCGCTCAACTCATTCTGCACACGCAGCAGCGCCGCGCTCTGGGCCTGCAAGGCGCTATATGTCCGATAGCGCCCCTGCCATTCGCTCAACTCATTCTGCACACGCAGCAGCACCGCATTCTGGGCCTGCAAAGCCTTCGCATCTTCATTACCCTGCACTTTCCCTCCCCTGCCCAGGTATTGCCGCAGTGCCAGTGAGCGGGCCTGCTCAAGATAACGGAATGCGCGTTCAGTCTGCTGCTCGCGCAGGCACAGTGCAATCATATCTTCGTAGATTGTCCAGGTACTCTGTAAAAATGCAGGACGCTGATCATAAGCTAGATTGTCCAGAATGCGCTCAACCCTTTTGATAGCAGAACCATAATGCCGCTCCGCATCACTTGTGCTTCCCCGCAAGGCAGCCAGTCGCCCCATGAAGTATTCACTCTTATAAGCCTGCTCTCTCAATCGATGCTGCTCAGCCAGAACAGCCACTTGCAGACATAATAAATGGGCTTCCTCAAGCAATGCAGATCTTTGCTCCTCCGATGATTGCAACTCCCACTGAAGCTGAACTACCCGCACATCAACCATGATCAGAATGGCGTCAGTAGAGCGCGCTACCAAACCTTGTTCTTCAAAATATTGCTTGAGATACTGAGCCAACTCATAAGCCTCCGTTAAAGATCCCGTTTTGAGCAGGAGTTCTGCCTTCTGCAATCTGGTAGCTGTTGCATAATGCATAAACCCACCACGATTAAATTGCTCCTCGGCTTCATCCAGAATTTCTATAGCGTCCTTCAATCGACCAGCAGCAACTAATGTTGTGGCATACTCCCTTAAACTATCCCCTGTATCCAGCGAATCATCAATACGGCGACGAATTTTGATGGCATCAGCGGCTAATTGACACGCTTCCTGAAACCTCTTCAGTTTCACCAGGCAATGAGCCATAGGAAACATAATAGGGGCAAGCATGCCAATCTCATCTAACTTGTTC
>JAFMRP010000024.1 GCA_017354095.1 Ktedonobacteraceae bacterium | reverse complement strand
GACTGCCGCTTATGGGATCCAGGAAGAGCTTATCATTACGACCGTGCTGGAAATCAAACATGTTGTTCAGGCTGCCAGCCAGCTCGTCGAACGACTGATCGCCGATGCGGCCCAGCTTCCAGTTATCCTCGACGAAGCGCAGGATCGAAGACTGGTCGGTGACACTATGATCGACGAAGTTCTCTCTGGCGAAAGGTGAGATGACCAGCAGAGGCAGGCGCGGTCCATAGCCGCAGCGACCAACGTATGATCCAGTTTTGAGCGTGCCACACTGGCCATTGCCTGTCAGGGCATCCTGGGCACTGCTCGACTGGCTGACAATCGGGCCCAACACGTGATCATACCAGCCGTCCGAGTCATCGTAGGCAATGACCACTGCTGTATCGCGCCAATCGGGCGAGCGTTGGAGCTTGTTCAGAGTGTCCACCAGGAAATGCTGCTCATCGAGAGGATCTGAGTAGCCTGCGTGCCCATCCTGGTAGGCCGCCGCCTTAAGGAAGCTCACCGCTGGCATATGACCGGTGTTCACCGCTGACCAGAAGTCGACCAGGTCGTACTGGTGGTTAGCCTGGTCCGTCTTACCGATCATGGCTGCCGAAGTGGGAGGCAGATGTTTGGGATTGGCGGTAGATTGATAGTACTGGAACGGCTCATGATGAGGGATGTAGTCGGTAACGGTCGCGCCCGCGATGTTTTGATGTGCTGTGCCACAGACCGCTTTATTATTCGCCGTTGAACTGGGCCTAAAGCCGCCCTGGAACCAGCCCCAGGTGATATTTTTGTCGTTCAAAAGGTTGCCCACATTTTTGCCGCTCATAGAAACTGTCTCACGATTAGAGCAGTCGTCAAAAGCTGGCTGAGGGTCGCCGATCACCGTTCCATCGACGAGGTCAGATGCCGAACCAGGATTAACAAATGTGGCGCCGTGCGTCTGGCCTGCAACCAGATTGAGAGCGCCAGGGGTTGAGGGCCCAAAGGTGGTGTTGAACGAGTTATCGCTCATGGCAAAATGCTGCGCGTAATTCCATTGAGCGGTCACAGTATTGCCATCGTAGTAATCCATGACGATGGATTTATCGGTGCATGAGCCACCACTTACTGACTCGATGAACTTATCCATCAGCCCGTGATTGAAGGCCTTCTGCTCATCAAGGTAACTGTGATCTTGATCGCAGGTGACGGCTTGCGAGCGATCCAGGCGCTGCGGGTTCGCCGCATTCGGGTTATGATTGAGCAGAGCACCGTTCAGGCCGTTAACGGCAGGTGTGCCCGGTCGCGCTTTGAAGGCTGGTTCGCCCTTTGGATTTTGCGCGTTGGGATAAGTGCCGAAGTAATGGTCGAAGGAAACATTTTCCTGAAATATAACGACCAGATGCTTAACCGGCGTTGTCGTGGATCCGTTCGCCTGTTTTCCTGGCGACGCGGCCGAAACCGCCGTCGAGCCGAGCAAGAGGATACCCAGCGCCAGGGTTGTTACAAAGATAGACGACCATTTACGCATGTATTACTCCTTTACACGCCTATAAATGATAGACATTTTTCATAGACAAATGCTCTTCTTATTTGAGCAAAGGAATCAGGGCATCCTCATCTAGACCCTTCACGTATCGGATGCCAGGAAAGTTGTGTTTGTAGGAATTGAGTATTACCTCAACAGCTATAGATACGAGCGCTTTATCAGTATAGTCCGGCTATGTTATGTGTAGATGTTTTGGATGTAAAGAAGTTCTCAAGATAGGGAAGGGGGAAGCATAGAAGCGAACAGGCCCCCGCAAGGGGGCCTACATTTCCGAGGGCATGAGTGCCTGGCCCTGGTTTAGCTCAGGTAGCGGTAAGCTGGCAGCGTCAGGAATTCGACAAAATCGTCGTTGATGACAATCCCGTCCAGAATTTCGGCGGCCGGCGTGAACTTTCGCTGCTCGAACTGTGCAGCCCCGATGGTATTTCGCAGCTTATTGAGTTCATCTCCCATCAGGCTGCGGAAGAGCTCGGCTGTGACCTTGCGGCCATCGTCGAGGATGCCCTGTGGATGGTGGAGCCATTGCCAGAGCTGGGCACGCGAAATTTCGACGGTGGCGGCATCCTCCATCAGGTTATTGATCGGCACGCAGCCGGTGCCGCGCAGCCACGACTCCAGATATTGCAGGCCAACGCTGATATTGTTGCGCACGCCGCCTTCGGTAATGGTGCCCTCCGGTACCTTGAGCAGATCAGCGGCTGTCACCTGTACATCGGTACGCTTCTTTGCAATCTGGTTGGGAGTCTGCATGACCGCGTCAAACTCTGCCAGCGCGATGGGAACCAGGCCTGGATGCGCGACCCATGTGCCATCATGGCCATCGGTGGCCTCGCGCCGCTTATCGGTGCGCACACGCTCCAGCGCCTCCTCATTGGCAGCGGGGTTATTTTTGATGGGGATCTGAGCCGCCATACCGCCAATTGCCGGAGCATTGCGCCGATGACAGGTCTTGATCGTGAGCTGTGTGTATGAGCGCATAAAGTGCGTCGTCATGGTCACCTGGGCACGATCGGGAAAGATGTAGGCGGGCAGATTGCGAAACTTCTTGATGGCGCTGAAGATGTAGTCCCAGCGGCCACAGTTCAGGCCAGCGGAGTGCTCGCGCAACTCGTAGAGAATCTCGTCCATCTCAAATGTCGCCAGGATGGTTTCGATCAGCACCGTGGCTTTAATGGTTCCCTGCGGAATGCCCAGTTTGTTCTGAGCCAGCACAAAGATATCATTCCAGAGCCTGGCCTCCAGATGGCTCTCCAATTTGGGTAGATAGAAGTAAGGCCCTGTGCCATTCGCCAGCAGTTGCCTGACATTGTGGAAGAAGTAGAGCCCGAAATCGAAGATGCCGCCGGAGATGGGCTTACCATCGACCAGCACATGTTTCTCGTTCAAATGCCAGCCGCGCGGCCGTACCAGCAGCACCGCCGTCTTCTCATTCAGGCGATATCCCTTGCCCTCCGGGCTGGTAAAGGTGATGGTGCGTTTCACCGCGTCGCGCACATTGATCTGGCCCTCGATAGTGCCCTCCCAGGTGGGTGAGTGCGCGTCCTCAAAGTCAGCCATAAAGACCCGGGCGCCAGAATTGAGGGCATTGATCACCATTTTCCTATCGACGGGTCCGGTAATCTCAACACGGCGATCCTGGAGGTCAGCAGGCAAGGGCGCGATGGTCCAGTCAGCGTCGCGAATGTGCCTGGTTTCGGGCAAGAAGTCGGGCAACGTGCCGCTATCAATCTCGGCCTGGCGCTGCTGGCGCCGCTGCAATAATTCCTGGCGCCGCTCATCAAAGGTGCGTGCCAGGCTGGCGACAAAATCCATCGCCTCAGGCGTCAGTATCTCCGCGAACTCAGGGGTGACGGCACCTTTGACCTCGATCCCTTCTGAGTACTGTACGGTTGCTCGCTCGGTCATCGCTCTGTTCCTTTCGATACGGGGAAAACTTCAATACGGGAAAAACCGGCTCATAACAGGCCCGCTTTATGGTATTGTCGCATATGGGAAAGGCGCTGGCAAACGAGCTGGTGTGAGCAGCGGCGCCAGGCGACCTATGAGTGGAATTGCGCCTCTTCAGTTGAGCCTGTCAGGGCGGTAGTTGAAGAGGTGCCTCCGCCAACGACCTGGGCGACCTGGTCAAAATAGCCCGTGCCGACCTCGCGCTGGTGTTTCGTCGCACTGTAGCCCACTTCTTCCAGCGCGAACTCGGCCTGCTGCAACTGCGCATAGGTCGTCATACCATACTCCCGATAGCCTTTTGCCAGCTTGAACATGCTATAGTTGAGCGTGTGGAAACCCGCCAGCGTGATGAACTGAAAGGCGTAACCCATGTGGCTCAACTGCTGCTGGAACGTGGCGATGGTATCGGATGAGAGTTTCTGGCGCCAGTTGAACGATGGAGAGCAGTTATAGGCAAGCAGTTTGCCGGGATAGCGCTCATGAATGGCCTCGGCAAAGCGCCGCGCCTCATCGAGATTGGGCTCCGAAGTCTCGCACCAGACCAGGTCGCAATAGGGAGCATAGGAGAGACCGCGAGCGATGGCTGCTGCAAGACCGCTGCGTGTGCGATAGAAACCCTCGGCTGTGCGCTCGCCGGTCAGGAAGGGATGATCGTCTGGATCGATATCGGAAGTGATCAGCGTGGCAGCATTGGCGTCGGTGCGCGCGACCAGGAGCGTTGGCACATCCAACACATCAGCGGCCAGGCGAGCCGCGACAAGATGTTTGATCGCCGTTTGCGTGGGGATCAGCACTTTGCCGCCCATATGCCCACACTTTTTCTCTGAAGCCAGCTGATCTTCAAAATGCACACCCGCCGCCCCAGCTTCGATCATCGCCTTCATCATCTCAAAAACGTTCAAAGGGCCACCAAAGCCAGCTTCCGCGTCGGCGACGATCGGTGCATACCACTCGATGGTGCCGTCGTCCTCGGCATGGTGAATCTGGTCGGCACGTTGCAGCGCCTGGTTGATGTTGCGTACCAACTGCGGCACACTGTTCGAGGGATAGAGGCTCTGATCCGGGTACATCTGCCCGGCCTGATTGGCATCGGCAGCCACCTGCCAGCCACTGACATAGATAGCCTGCAGGCCAGCTTTGACCTGTTGCACCGCCTGGTTACCAGTGAGCGCGCCCAGGGCGGCAACGTATGGCTCGCTGTGCAGGAGCTGCCAGAGCCGTTCTGAGCCTCTGCGCGCCAGCGTATGTTCGATGTGCAGCGAACCGCGCAAACGCACAACATCGCTTGCTGTGTATGGTCGTCTGATATCTTGCCAACGCTTCTCCGTCTCCCAGGCCCTCGCGATCTGGGCAACCTGTTGACTGTTCATCATGATGGCAACCGTCCTTTCTAGGTAATAGTGGCGATAACGCCATTTCTTATTTCGTAGTTAAAAAATACCATGTTTTATGATCAGCAGTCTATCCTTTCGCTTTGTACTTCGTGAGGGAATAGATAAGGGAAAGGTTATAGATAATAAAGAAGGGGCAGCCTTCAAGGCTGCCCCTGGTATGGAATGATGGCTTCTCAGGAACCATGGCACTTTTTATATTTTTTGCCGCTGCCACAGGGGCAGGGATCGTTGCGTCCGACCTTGGCGAAGGCGCTGCCGCGGGCTGGTGAGGCCGGAACAACCGCTGCTGCGGAGCGATTGCCGCGACCATTGCTCCCATTGCGACGGGCGGACGTAGAGCGCTCTCCATTATCGCTCTTGGTCTGGCCCACGGCGCGGGCGATATCCTCAGCATTGGTGCGAATATTGCGAGGCATCTTGCGCCGCGGCTCTGGCTGATTCATCGTGATCGTCACCTCGTTGCGCAGCAACTTGAGCAGCGAATCGACGGTATAGTGCTGGATCGCAACCTTGAGTTCCTCGAACATACGGTAAGCTTCGTTCTTAAACTCAACCAGCGGATCACGCTGACCCACCGCACGGAAGCCGATGCCGGCGCGCATCACATCCAGGGAGTCAATATGATCCATCCACAGGCGATCAACGACCTGCAGAAGGTACGTGCGCTCGAACTCGCCCAGAGGATCGACTCCCTCAACGCCCTGGTCTAAAGCCTGCTTTTTGAGCTCCTTACCGCGCCGTTCGAAATGCTCAATGACCAGGTCAGTCAGGTCTTCTTTCAGACTCTCGCGACGTACCGCGTGGATGTTCTCCGGCACAATGTCCTCGGGAATGTCGACCCACGTCTCCAGCGTTTTGTAGAGGGTCTCCAGCTGCTCCTCCTCGGTAACTACGCTACCGGGAACGCTGGCATCGATGATACGCGCGACCTCGGCACGAATCATCGCCAGGATGCGTTCGTGCATATCGCCTTTCTCCAGCACCGTGCGGCGGTCCTTATAGATAACGCGGCGCTGCTCGGCGATCACATTGTCATAATCCACGACATTTTTACGGATGTCGAAGTTGTAGCCCTCGATGCGCGTCTGCGCGCCCTCGATGAAGCGAGAGACCAGCTTGTTCTCCAGCGGCATATCCTCATCCATGCCGAAGCGCTCCATCAGACCAGCCACGCGATCGGCGGCGAAGCGGCGCATCAGTTCATCATCCAGGGCCAGGAAGAAGCGCGAGGTACCCGGATCGCCCTGGCGGCCCGCGCGTCCGCGCAGCTGATTGTCAATACGCCGGGACTCGTGCCGCTCAGTGCCGATGATAAACAGGCCACCCAGTTCAAGAACCCGCTCGTGATCCTCCTCGCACTCCTCAATTTTTTGCTGATAGAGCTTCTGCTTCTCAGCCGCTGGCATATTCGCGAGATACTCGCGGATAGCCTCTTCCTTCTCCTCACGCTCGTCCTGCGACTGAGACGGCATATCGCGGATATAGTCAACCTGCTCGGCATGCTTGCGCAGAATGCCATCGAAGAAGCCCTCGGGATTGCCTCCCAGCAGAATGTCGGTACCGCGACCCGCCATATTGGTAGCTATGGTAATCGCCCCACTGCGTCCGGCCTGCGCCACAATATGCGCCTCGCGTTCGTGATGTTTGGCATTGAGCACGTTATGAGGAATACCCTGCTTGTCCAGCAGGTCGGAAAGGTGCTCGGAGACCTCGACCGATGTCGTGCCGACCAGCACGGGCTGGCCCTTTTCATACAGCTCTTTGATCTGCTCGACTACTGCGTTGAATTTGCCATTTTGTGTGCGATAGATCTTGTCGGGCATATCCTCGCGCTGCATCGGTTTATTGGGTGGGATGACCACCACATCCAGGCTGTAGATCTTGTGAAACTCCTCAGCCTCGGTAAGGGCCGTACCGGTCATGCCTGCCAGCTTTTTGTACAGGCGGAAGTAGTTCTGGAAAGTGATAGTGGCCAGCGTATGGTTCTCGCGCTGCACCTTCACCCCTTCTTTGGCCTCAATGGCCTGATGCAGCCCTTCGCTGTAACGCCGGCCCGGCATCTGGCGGCCAGTGAACTCATCGACAATAATGACCTCGCCATCTTTCACAATGTAGTCTTTGTCGCGCTTGAAAACGATCTCGGCCTTGAGCGCGTTCTCCATGTAGCGCGTCAGGTCCAGATTCTCTTCGTCATAGATATTCTGCACGCCGGCCAGACGCTCGATTTTCTCGATGCCCGATTCAGTAATCAGCACCGAACGCGTTTTCTCATCGACGGTGTAGTCGTTTTCATACTTCAATTGTGGCGCCCAGCGTGCGAACTGCATGTACATATCGGTCGATTCCTGGCCCTGGCCCGAGATGATCAAGGGGGTACGAGCCTCATCGATCAGGATATTATCAACCTCGTCAACGATGGCATAGTTGAGCGAGCGCTGAACAGTCTGTTCGAGCATATTGACCATATTGTCACGCAGGTAGTCGAAGCCGAACTCGTTATTGGTGCCATAGGTGATATCGGTCTGGTAGGCCGCGCGGCGCTGCTCCGTCTGCGGATCGATGGCATTGACGATCACGCCTACGGTCAGGCCCAGAAATTTGTAGATCTTGCCCATCCATTCGGAGTCGCGGCGGGCCAGGTAGTCGTTGACGGTGACGATATGCGCGCCCTTGCCGGTGAGCGCGTTCAGATAGACCGGGCAGGTAGCAACCAGCGTCTTACCCTCACCAGTCTTCATCTCGGCAATTTTGCCCTGGTGCAGCACCACACCACCGATAAGTTGCACATCGTAATGACGCATCTTGATGGTGCGCCATCCAGCCTCGCGTACAACGGCAAACGCTTCAGGCAGGAGATCTTCGAGCGTTTCCCCGTTTTTGTAACGTTTCACCATGTCTGGCACGAGCTTATCCATCTGCTCGGCACGCACAGCGACCAATTCATCGTGCAGGTGCTTTAGAATGCCACTAAAGAGCTGTTCAAGCCGTTCGTCGGCATCATCATCGGGATTCTGGGCGGAACTGCGTACGGCTTTAAATTTTTTCCAGGCATCGGTAAAGGCCTCATCAAGCGTCTCTTCATCGATCTCGTTCAGAGCCGGCTCTACCTCGCACAGCAGTTTCAGCGTCGCGCGCTGGGGATCGCTGGACTCATCTGGCCACTCCTGGCGCTCCTCGGCCAGGTCCATGGCCTTTGCCACACGCAGCGCGTTGAGCGTGCTGGAGAGCTGTTCGTAGCCCTGCTCAAAGCACTCGGAGAGGGTATCTTGCAGATACTCCTTGAGCAACGACTCGACATCTTCCTGGCGATCAAGCTTCTCGCGATAGCTGCTGATGGCGGCATGTAGCTGCTCTTCGCTGCACTGTTCGGCCAGCGGCTCGGTCGAGCGCAGGGCCTCCTGGAAAAGCTTGTAAAGCTCGTCTTCCAGCACACGGCCACCTTTGAGATGGAGAGCCAGCCTTGAGCGGAATTCAGCGGTTTTGGCGGCCAGCTCGTCATCGCTCAGTTGTTCGATGTCCGGTCCCAACGCATTGATTTTATCGATGAGGGGCTGGATCACTTTGAGGTCACGTTTATTTGGATCGCCCAGTATCTTACCCAATAATTGCATAGTGTTCTGTTCTCCTGCTGATAGACATTGGCGCAGTGGTCACGTTACGGTCAAATAAGTGCTTGTAAAGTAATTACGTATAGTTGCAGCTTGCATGAACACCTTCATTATACCATTCACGTATAGTACGCGACGGGATCGGCGCTGTTGCAATTTGAACGGACGTATAGGAAAGAGGAAGTAGACATCTACATTTTGCTACATCGTTACTTTAATCTGTTCAGATCGGGGGTAATTTCTCTATCACACACTGATAACATCGATTGAGAGACATATATTCCACTGAACCTATAGATGTCCAGCCATCAAGAGCCGGCATCCCATTTCGCGAGCCACCAGTCGAGATGAGGCATTCCGCTGGCGCGGCCAGCCTGCAAAACAGCCATCATATCCAGAGGAGTTCGCCGGAGATCGATGCTTAAACGGCCATCGGTAAGGTCAAGCACCCCGTACTCGGCCCAGCGCACATTGCGATTATCGGGCAATTCCTCGCTGCCCGCATTGACGCCAGGGAGGCCGATACTACCAACGTTGATGATGTGGGCGTCTTTATAGCGGCGCACCATCTGTATATGTGTGTGACCACCAGCCATAACCGCAGCGTTATAGCCCGCCAGCATGTCCTCTACCACCTTTGCCGGCGTGGTAGCGGCGATGATATCGTCGAACGAGCGAGGTGAGCCGTGATAGCATAGCAGCGACCGGCTGTGATCAAGGGGAATTTCCAGCCGCGGTGGCAAGGCCTGGAGATAGGCGCGATCAGCATCTGAGATCTGCCCGGCACACCATTGAGTGATAGCGCGCAAAGTCGCCGTATCGCTTGCCGCTGGCGAGGATGGGAGCAGCCAGGCATCGGTATTGCCCATAATGACCGGGCAGCCAAGCTGGCGCAGGCGATCAATGACCTCGCGTGGCTGCGGTCCAAGCGCCGCGATGTCACCCAGACAGATGATCTGATCAATGCGCTCCCGCGCTAATTCATCAAGCACGCATTCCAGCGCGACGAAATTACCATGAATGTCGGAGACAAGAGCTATGCGCACGTTAACTTTACCCGCTTTCTATTTGCCGCGTGCAGCGGCCCAACGCAAGAGAACAAAGAGATTGGCCAGGGAACGAGCCTAAGCCCGCTCCCTGATTAGCTATACGCAACAAGTTTCACTCAGGGTGTGGGTATCATGCCCGGGAAGACGTAAGCTTGCAGTGTTATGAGGATGCCGACCAGCGCAGCCAGGGCAATGCTGTGGAAAAAGACGAAGCGCAGGATGTTCCCCTCGCCGCCTTTCTGTCCGGTTGCCACACCGGCCACCACAATGCTCTGTGCGTCGATCATTTTGCCCATGACACCACCTGAGGAATTCGCCGCAGCGGCCAGAACGGGCGAGACGCCAACCCTGGCAGCGGTGATTGTTTGTAGATTGCCGAACAGGATGTTGGATGAGGTATCGCTACCCGTCAGCGCTACACCCAGCCAGCCCAGCATAGCTGAGAAGAAGGGGAAGAGCACACCCGTGCTGGCAAAAGCCAGGCCCATCGTCGCGTCCATCCCCGCGAAACGCGTGGTATAGCCGATAGCGAGCATGGCTGCGATAGTCAACAGAGAGAAGCGCAGGCGTACCAGAGTCCCCCAGAAGGTGCGCAGCAAGCCCATCGGCGTAAGGCCCAGCGCGAAGCCCGCAATGATCCCGGTAATGAGCAGGCCGGTTCCGGTGGCCGTAAGCCAGTTCAGGGCGAAGGTGGCCGGCTCTAGAGTCTCTTTAGAGACAACGGGCTGCGCACGGTAGACAACATTGTTCAGAACGGGCCAGGAAATGTTGAAGTTCGTGACATTGGTGATGTTAGCAACGGTTTTGAATTGCGGCAAGCCCCAGATGAAGAGGATGACAGCCAGCAGAACCCAGGGTAGCCAGGCGATAAAGGCAGCAGTAAACCTGGGATTGCCCTCATCGGCAGAAAGACTAACGGCTCCGCCCGGGCTAACACGTGCAGCAGCGCCCCTCTCCACAGCCTCAACATCGCTCTCATCGAAGGTCACCATCGTCGCAGCCGCCGGAATGGCGGTCTCCGCTCCACCACCACTTACGGATGATGTGGTTTCCGCAGTACCCCTGACCTCCTCGGCGCTCTCTTCAGGGAAACGCCACTTTGTGGCCGGCTGCCAGACGCGCAGGAAGAGGACCAGGCAGAGAATAGAGACGACCGCGCCAGCAATATCTACCAGCGCGTAGTTGACATAGTTGCTGACCAGAAACTGGGTAATGGCAAAGCTGAGGCCAGCGACCAGGCAGGCAGGCCAGACCTCGCGCATACCGCGCCAGCCCGCCATGGCCCAGACCAGCCAGAAGGGGACCAGCACCGAGAAGAAAGGCAACTGACGGCCGATCATAGCACTGAGGATGTTGATATCGATATGGGTAACCTGGTTCAGGCCAACCAGAGGAGCACCCAGTGCGCCGAAGGCCACCGGAGCCGTATTGCCGATGAGCGCCAGACCAGCCGCCGGTAGCGGGCGGAAACCCAGGCCAATCAGCATAGCAGCCGAAACTGCGACCGGCGTGCCAAAGCCTGCCGCACCTTCTACAAACGCGCCAAAGCTGAAAGCAATCAGCAGCAGTTGCAGACGCCGATCGTCCGACAATCCGGCAACGGTCCGTTTGATAATTTCAAATTTGCCGGTCTGAACAGTAATATCGTACACAAAGATAGCACCAACGATAATCCAACCGATAGGGAAGAGGCCATATGCCGCACCATTGAGCGCAGCCGCGACGCTGAGCTGAGCGGGCATACCGAAGATGAAGATCGAGACGAGCACAGCTGTAGCCAGACCTGCTAAAGCCGCCCAGTGTGCTCGCACGCGGAAAATACCGAGCAGTCCGAGCAGGACAACAACGGGGAGGGCCGCGAGCAGGGCCGAAAGAGCCAGGTTACCAAAGGCCGGCGTGTAGCTCTGCGTCCAATGCATACGTTAGTTTCTCCTTCGTAACTACACGTTGACAAACCTACGTTGTTAACAACTTACGAGGCCTGCAATGTAACGCTTAGCGTATCGACGCGAGAAATGAAATACTGCGGGGATAGCTCCTTTCTTTCAACTATAGCTAGGAAAACCCACTGGCGCTGGGCTTATGTTAAGTATACCTTGCCTTTCCTCGCTTTGTCCACGCAAATCCCATGCTACCGCCAGGACTATTGGAAAGTCCTCATATGCTTTTTTTCGTGCCACGTTCTGAATTTTCAGAAATTATGCTGGTACATACCATCCAGGCAGGGGGCATAGGGAACAAAGGGGAGGTCAAAAAATTTCAGCGCGATCAGGCCATAATGGAGTACATGGCCGGTGTAATCTCGTAATGGAGTGCTTCTCCAGCAAGGAAACGCCGCACTTCATCGACCATGGCCTGCCCCTGGCGCAGGTGAGTATCGATGGTGTGGCCTGCCGCGTGCGGAGAGAGCAAGACATTTGGCAGTGCACGGAAACGACTATCGAGCGGAAGTGGCTCTTGCGTAAACACGTCCAAAACCGCGAAGATACGACCGCTTACCAGTTCATGGTATAGCGCCTCTTCATCAACCAGCGAGGCACGCGCGGCATTGATCAAGATAGCCTGGTCGCGCAGCTTCGCAAGCTGGGTGGCACCGATCATTCCCTTCGTCTCAGGCAGCACTGGCGCATGCAGCGTGACCAGGTCAGAGCGGGCCATCAGGTCGTCCAGGCCAGTCATCTCAACGCCCAACTGTTCCGCCTGCTCGGCAGTAAGATAGGGATCGTATGCGAGCAGACGGCATCCAAATACCTTGAGCAAACGGATAACGGCCCGTCCGACGCGCCCTGTTCCTACCACACCCACGATTTTGCTACCGAGCAAACGCCCTGGATATGCACGGCGAACATCGCTCCAATCCTGGCCGGTCTTCATGGCCTGATCTATCTCGTGCAGATGCCGGCAGCACAAAAGGGCCTGTGATACCACATACTCCGCGACGGAATCAGCGATCATCGCCGCAGCATGGGAGACCTTCAGCCCACGCTCGATAGCTGGTAATGGTACAAGATTACGCACACTGCCCGCTGTATGCGCAACCAGCCGCAGCGTTGGACAACCAGCGAGCAGTGCTTCGCTCAGCGACGGGGTTCCCCATCCCGTCAGGCAGGCTACAGCGCCATCTAACAGCGTGGGTAATTCACCAGCGCTGAGCGTTGGCCCTTCGGGGATCACGACGGTTGCCAGCGAGGCGAGTTGCCTTTGAGCCTCGGCTGTCAATACTTCAGCACGCCTGGCAGGTGTGAGCAGGACAGCTACTTTCGGCTGCTTTGCCTGCTGGCCGAACCCGGTATCTATTGCCCCATCGCGGGCGGCTTCATTGCTCATGAGAACCCTTCCTTCTACTTACTCGCTGTACGGTGAGATTAGAATCGACTGGGATATAAAAGAAGCTCAGGTACATAGGCACGCGCTGGAAGCCCCATCACAAAGAGACAGGCAGCCGCGACATCTTCAGGCTGCAGGGCGCGCGCCAGCACCTCTGGAGGAGTCGGCGTAGGTCGCTTTAATACCATAGGCGTGTCGGTCAGCCCGGGAAAAATGACCGTCGTGCGAATACCATGCTCGCGCTCCTCCTCCATTGTTCCGTGCGCGAGCCCGACAACACCCGCCTTGCTCGCCTGGTATGCTACACCGGAGCGATCTGGCTTCCGGGCGGCTGAAGAGGCGATGTGGATCAGAAGCCCGTCTCCCTGACGACGGAAGAGCGGAATCACTGCCTGTGTCAGGTGAAAGGCCGCGCTCAGGTTGACCGTGAGCATAGCTGACCAGTTCTCGGCGGTCAGTTCATCGAGCGCCCGGCGAGGAATATTCGTACCGACACTGTTCACCACCACATCAATCCGCCCATAGTGGCTAAGCGCCACTGTCAGCAGGTGATCAACTGCTGTGCGCTCAGTGACATCCGTTGGAACGGCAATGGCTGATTGGCCGCTTTGTGTGATGGAAGAACGCACCTCTTCAAGCGCCTCAGCGTTACGTGCAGCGAGCACAACGCCCGCGCCTGCCTCGGCAGCCGCGCTGGCCGTTGCCCGGCCCATGCCACTGCTGGCACCTGCGACCAGCACTACCTTTGAGCGAAGATCATACTGTACCGTCATGCCTAAAACACCCCCTGTCCACCATTGACTTCTATCGTTTCGCCCGCAATAAACGACGCAGCGGACGAAGCCAGAAACAGTGCGGCACCTGCGACATCTTGCGGTACACCTTCGCGATGCAGCGGCGTCCGGTCTACCGTTGTCTGTCGCCCCTCGGCAGTGCTAAACTGGTCATGAAAACGAGTTGCTATCAGACCTGGTGCGATACCATTGACGCGAATGCCTAGAGGTCCCACTTCTTTGGCCAGCGACCTGGTAAACGTCAGCACACCTCCTTTAGCGGCGGCATAGTGAGCCGCGCCAGCCCCTCCGCCATCGTGGGCGGCCAGAGAACTGATGGTAATGATGCAGCCCCGGCCCAAGCGCTCCATGTATGGCAACACTGCCCGGCAACACATAAATGTGCTCGTCAGATTCACCGCTATGGCCTGGTCCCACAGGTCGCGCGTACAATCCACAATCTTGCTGCGCTGCAACAACCCACCACTGTTTGCGACCAGGACGTCAATGCCGCCGAAGCGCTCGATGGTTTTTGCAACGACGCGCTCAACCTCATCTTCTTTTGTCAGGTCGGCATAGAGCGCCAGCGCTTTTCCGCCCGCAGTTTCAATCGTGGAGACGGTTTCCTGCGCTGTCTCTTCACTGGAGAAATAAGTCAATACAATATGCGCTCCGCTTCTGCCAAAAGCCTCGGCGATGGCACGGCCAATCCCTGACGCACCGCCCGTTACCAGTACAACCTGTCCTTTGAATGTGAAATCCACGTTTCTTCCTCTACTATGCTGCTTCTATGAATATGATAAATGGCTGCCACACGACCTGCTCTCGTCGCTCTTTACTTGCTTGTCTGAACAGCAAGCTGGCGGCGAACAAATTGCAGATCGACACGAGTTTGATCGAGCACCTGCGCGAATGGCAGGTCATAATGGCTATGGAACGAAAGCAAACCATCATATCCTGTCTGGACCAGGTAGCCGAGAATGCCGTCCCAGGGAACCATACCGTCCGCGATCCCCACCCAATCTGATGCCCAACGACGCTGTCCCCCTGGCATGCGCTGCGCGGGATGCCAGGCGCCATTTTTGACGCCGATACAGCACAGCCATGGCCACAACACATCAAATGTCAGGCGCCAGTCCTCTCGACCTTCCTGAACAGCCTGATTGCCGGGATCTGGATACACCCCAATGTGGGCAGGATCATGCCCGGCGAGCAGAGCAGCCGTAAGAGGCCCCGAACTATGGATAGTCCCGCCGTGCAACTGTATTGCCAACCGGACACCTGTCTTCCGGGCGAGAGTCTCCAGCCCATCCAGATCTCGACGAGCAGCATCGAGGCAAGTCTGATAACCTCGCGCAGGATCGTACTTCCAGTAACCAAGACGTAACAACTTTACATCAGCATCTGCGCACATCCGTAGCAAAGTCTCTGCCGTTTGTCCTCCAGGATCGGTGAGATCGGTCGTGGCCATCGGGACGGCCAGGCCCGCGTCCCGTAACTTGCGAACGGCGGCAGGGATGCCCTCTGGCTTATCTGGTTCCACATGGAAGCCCGGCCGTATGAGCAAATCAATACCATCAAAACCAAGATCCCTAGCACTCACAGCGATCTCATCAAGACTCCTCTGCAGAAAGAGCTTTGTGAACAAGACCATTTGCATGGTTATCACTCCCTTGCTATCGTTCAACACAATTTCTAACAGGCCACGCTCATCGCTCTTCGCTAATGCTTTGAGGAGGGACCGCTGAAGCACGTACGATGAGTTCAGGTGTGATG
>JAFMRP010001232.1 GCA_017354095.1 Ktedonobacteraceae bacterium | reverse complement strand
TTGGCTGGCAGCGTACTCAATTCGTCTGCTTGGTACCACTTGCCGAATCGCGCGCTGGTCTGGGCAAGCAGAAGCTAAGCTTATCTTATAGGAGGCATTAAGATATCACCGAGATTCGTGGATCTAGTACTAGTTTGCGGTGCAAAACGCACCAATAGACTTGAGGAGCGGCTTGAGAGCAACCTCTCAATTTTCATAGCTGGTTGGTTGCTCTTCTTTCCTCTTGATAGGATTCCTCTTCTCAAGCTGCTTGCTTTTTGGCCTTTTTGCTTGCCTGAGCCTGAGCGATATGGCGCAGATTACTGGCAACAATTCCGAAGCCAACCCACCGTTCCATCCCGTCTTGCCCATGATAGTCACATCTACGTAACCCATAGTCCCGGCGTAAACTTGCGATTCTCCCCTCGATGCCTGCGCGCCAGCGATACGCCCGCTTCCAGCGTCGTGTCCGTTCGACCTTCGACCGCTTGCCGCAGAGGTGAAACCTTCCCCACTGCCGGGATGGCCACCACCTCGACTCCCGCGGCCAGCGCTTGCACCTCGGTCTCCGCAGAATGCACCCCACGGTCGCCAGCAAGCATCCGTGGGGGATGACCAAAGAGATGATGGTGATGTTCCAACGCCTGGAGCCCTTGTCCATGCTCATCGGGGTGTTCTAAAACCTGGTAGCGGGTCACAATCCCTCCCTCTACCTCATCGATCTCTACCTGTCGACCAAACTCAATAAGTGCTCCACCTTTGTGCCGAGGGATGATGCGAGTGTGAGCTTCAAAGAGACTGAGCACTTTGTCATCTGCGGCTACCTGCTTGCCCTCCAGCACTCTGGTGCGTGCCTGAACGATCACACGCTTCACCAGGGGTAACACCTGCTTGGCTGCTTCCACCAGTTGTTGAGCCGGCTTCTGGGTGTGCTGGAGCAAGCAGGTGGTCACCTGCTTGGCTTGCCGCACCATCTGCTCGGTGGACGTAATCAATTGCTGATAGAGAGTTTGCTGTTGCTCGACTTTCGCGGTCTCGGGCTGCTCGCCCGCCCGTCGCACAAGCCGATGGAGCCGCTGCGCGGAAAGCCTCGCACTGCGGAGTCGCTTCCGACAGGCTTCTTTTACTCCAGCCATCTTTCCTTCCACTAAGGGTTTAGCACGCCCAACAAAGCGGGAAAGCACCCGCACGCTATCGACAAGCAGGCCGCTATCAGTCGGATGATGAATGCAGGTCTGCACACAGGTACCATCCAGGCGCAGTTTCCTCCCCTTGATGACTTTCGCCTGGGCGGCAAGTTCAACGGCTCGATCATTGAGGCCATGCATAGTTTCGGGGCGGATAAGTTGTGTCCAACGAATCATGGTGGTATCATCGGGAACGTGTTCAAAGTAGACGCGGCAGAACCAGCGCAGCACCAGGCTATCATTGACTCGGTCCTCTGTTTCCTGGAAACTCCAATGGTACAAATGTTTGACAATAAGCAGGCGCAAGATGACTTCCACCGGCGTGGAGTGACGACCACAGACAAGCGTTCGGGGATGTCGCCGCGCCAGGTCTGCCTTAACCTGACTGAAGAGTATCTCGTCATCGAGGAGTCTATCCAGATGTCTGAGCACAGGATCAGTCTGGGCTGCTACCTCGGGAACTCGAGCAAATACATTTTCTTCAGCATGGCTGTTAACAAGCATCTTGCGCTCCTCCTGTGCCTAGATTTTCTTAGGGATCTTGCTCTTTGTCTGCGTTTTTCGGCTTCTCTTGGATGAGCTGTAGACGCTGAGCGCCCGCTCGACGATCTCCTGCCTGGTCTCAGGCTGGATGAGCTGTACCCACCGAAGCAGGGTAGTATCATCTGGGACCCGCTCTACTGTGATCCGGCAGAACCATTGCAACAGCGGACTGTTGCGAACCTGCTTTTCGGTTTGCTCAAAACCCCAATTGAAGAGCTGCTTGAGCACAAATAAGCGCAGGATCACTTCCACAGGGGTGGAGTGGCGTCCGTGCAGCGTGGTTAGTCGATAGCGCCGTGCCAGGTCAGCTCGTACGCGTTCCAACAAGTCCTCATCGTCGAGCAACTCATCCAATCGTTTCAATAGCAAGTCGCCACGCGTGGCTTCCTCAGGCACATGAGCGAGCTCCTCATTGAAGGGAGCATGTGTAATCAACATTATCTATCCCTCCTCTCGAGCTTCTTTTCTCACCTCTTGGTTATTTTACCACCAATTTTTCTCCACGCTCCTGATCTCAAGCCACCTCAGAGGCTCGTTTTGCACCGCAAACTAGTACTAGTATGCATTG
>JAFMRP010001231.1 GCA_017354095.1 Ktedonobacteraceae bacterium | reverse complement strand
GATCTCCTCCCAGGTGGCAAACATCTGCATCATAAAGCAAGCGAGTAAGGGCTGGTAGCGTTGAGCATAGCGGCGTGGGATCGAGAGGTACAAGGCCGTAGGGTGCTCGGTCATAGCTCGAAAATCAATCTGATTGGTGTGGGTTAACGCTTTGATTTGATCGCTCTCCAGCAGTTGAAACCGTGTTCCGGTATCGACCATCAGACTCCCGATCAGTTTGGGGTTCATATCCATGTAATCAAAAAAGGCCGTGATCTCTTTGCGGGCACGGCTTGAAGGGCTGTTAAGCAGCGTGTCTTTCATCGCGCTATAGGGCATATGACACAGGATATCCGCCACACGGGAAAAGGGGGCGTCCGGCTCGGCGCTGCGCAGGTGCATCAGAGTAGCAGTCATCAACTGGATCGCGGCATTGGGCCAGAAATCCTCCTCACTCTTGCCGGTGTTACTCACCCAGCAGCGGGCAAACTCCTGGGCGTCCTCGATGTTGTGAATGAGGGCAAGCGGATTATAACCTTTGCTGCGTTCGGGATGGGTGGGAGAGACGACCCACACCGTATGATGCTGGCGGACGGCTCCTGCCGTGGTGCGCAGCAACTCATTCTTGACATCGGCAATGAAGAGGGAACGGTTCCCCTGTTCCTCCAGCAGATTGGGAATGATCATGCGCGAGGTCTTCCCAGCCCCGATAGGGGCTGTCAGCAAAATGTTGGATTCCTGCTGCTGCTCGGAGAGGGCGATCGTTTTCCCCTGATAGGTGCCCAGGAGCAAACGGGATGGCGAGGGCGGACGGGCCGAAAACACCTGTAAGGCTCGGCTCATGCTCGGCAACCGTGGGAATGATGGCCGCGCTTGCACGAACGGGCGGGCGTCACGCCACGTGGCGTGATGGGCCGAACCATGCGTATAGCGTTTTTTGAGCCGGATATCCAGATCGACCATCAGCACAAACAGTGCCAGTAACACAAACATCACCCATGGCAACGGCCCCTGCATCTGCTTGGGTGCGGTCGTGAACCCATTCAGGATGAAAACCGCAAGGGCATCATGTGAGGGGGACGTTGAGGCGGCTTGATAGGCCGGATAAAAGATGATGCAGCAACAAAGAGTTAAACACAAGAGCAACACGAGTAAGAGTAATCGTGTCCAACGCATAACAGAGACTCCTTTCCTTCGTTCGTTAATGCCCGCTCTCGCGGGCGTTGTCATGAACAAGCAGATGATCTTCCTGGGTCAAGGTATCCCCCCTTTCCAGATCGCGTAATGTCTCCTCAATGGTCTGGTAATGATCGTGCAAGCTGTGCGTTTTGCCGCTCTCTTGCAAGACCTGAAAGTCGTGTGGGGACAGTGCAACCGGCTCAGCCTGACCGGTGTCGCGGTCGTATCCCGTTCCAGAGAGGACCATATGGACATGTGGATTGTCCGTATTGCGGTGCTGAACGGCGTACCACTCCAGCGTTTGCCCCCGTGCCGCTTCCAGATCAGCCATCACCTCACGGGTCCACGCTCGCCAGTCGGCAACGGGCTCATCGTGCTTGGGAGAAAGGACCAGACGATGATAATAGATATCGCCGGCCTGTTCTCTTTGCATGATGGCATCATGTGCATCTCTACGGTCAACATGATCATACTTGTTACTGAACGCGTGTCGGTCTGCTTTCGTCTCGCGCAGCGGGTCACGTTCACGATATTGCAGATATTTGAAATGATTTTTTAAGGCCGATGAGGCCCTGCTGCGATTGGTGCGTGAGGCGCGCACGTGCTTGCTTTTCACAATCATGGGCCATCCTCATCGATCAAGGTCAACATCATGCTCCAGCTGGAGCACCGGCTCATACTGAAGCAACCGTTCATCCATGTCCATCGGCGGGAGGTCTGGAACCATGCTCCTTACTTCCAGTTCCTGGGCATACTCCCGTGCCAACTCCTCCAGGCGTGCGAGTTCCTCTGGGTCGATCTGTGGCGACTCGGACACGTCAACGTGCTCGACCAGTTCGGCAAGTGGTTGATGAATATCGATACCCTCTAGCCACCAGAATAGATCGTGATATGGCATCTCTTGCATCGGTACACCTTCCTCACACTATGAGAGCGCTTGCTCATCCACGGTGGTGACATGCCCCTCGACGGTACGCTGCTTGGGTAAGAGTTCCCGATGGGCCTTCTCCTTGGCGTCATCATAGGCACTTTTCGCAAAGGCTGACCCATAGGCTTTGGAGAGCATGGTATAGGTCAATCGGCGTGTCATGCTCGCGTTGCGGATCGCATTGATGATCAAGCCT
>JAFMRP010001230.1 GCA_017354095.1 Ktedonobacteraceae bacterium | reverse complement strand
TCGCGGTTGCGGTAAAAGAGTGTCCTGCTTGGACAGAGAGCAGGGCTCGTACTCGTTTCACCACATCCAGACGTTCGCTGGTCGCGTGCATGATCCGGCGGAGTGCTTGCTCTTCTTGCAACGTAAATGCCCGCAAGGGGTGGGTTGCTTCTTGCCCATGAGCGTCTGCCTCCTGTAGAGATCACTTTTTGAGGGAAAAGCCTTGCTAAATTGCCCGGGGTGCGAGGTTTCGCGGCTCCATCACAAAGTAGTCTGGGACTGGTCTTCCTTACGGCGAGCCATCCGAAAGGCCAGGCCGGAGAGCCAGAGAACTGTGATTACATTGAGAACCAGTTTGCCAATCACATCAATGGGAAGAACGACCACATGGAGGACGAAGCCCGCCGACATGCTGGCGAGACACGCGCCGAACACCAGGGCAAGCCGGTGGAGATCGTGCCATCCTCTAGCCACAAACCAGCGAGTGAGCACCAACCAGGCGGTGCAAGCCCAGGAGATGCCTCCACAGAAGGCCATCACCGCAGGAAGAGCAGGATCAACGTTGTAGGCGAGGGCAACCAGCACAAACCACAGCAGGCTGAACACGAAAGCGGTTCCCCCCACGAGCCAAGGCGATGGCGCTCTCCGCGCTGCTGGAAGGGTTAGGCGGGCTGGAAGTGGCAAACCGAGAGCGGCAACTGCCAGGGCCGCGATGCAGAGGAGAGCGATCAAGACGGAGATCAGGGGAGGTTGGTAGACCGGAGCGTGGAAGAGGGGCCGGGCCACCTGTGTCCAGGAATACCAGGCAACAAACGAAGCCAGCACAAAGACGATGCCCGCAATAATCAGTCCCCGTGGACCCACCCATGGATCAGCACGGCGCGTCGGGAAGAGGAGTTCGGTCAATTGAATGGGCAGGACCACCACCCAGATACTTTCGTAGCCCAGTTGGAAGAGGAGGTAGATCCAATTGACCCCAAGGAAGCGACCATAGATATGTACTGGATTGGTCCCGACCAGTGGAGCCAGCGACGTTTGTTGAATGATACACTCTTCCGCCAAGGCCAGGGCTATTCCCAACAAAAGAATACTTAGCCATCCACGGTCTCGCAATCGGACCAGGGCACGGATGATCAGCGCACCACCTCCCCAAACGCCGATTTCTGGCACCAGGACATAGAGGGCCGAGAGTGGCGTCGAACCGAAGAGAACCTCGGCAATGATGGGGGACAACAGGAGCAACATGATGATTGGGAGTGCGTGTGCACGCCATGCCACTTTGCCTGGTTGGGCAGGGCGAACTGATGGAGTGGATGCGTCTGGCTTGAGCATGATACCTCCTTGCAGTGAGAGACATCTTTCTCATATACTGGTTTAGTTCACTGAGTATTTGACTGTGCTAATTATTTTACTTTATTAAATTAAAATAAGTCAAGAGGGGAAGAAATGGCAGACACCTCATCACCGGGAGAGTTGCTTGGACGCGAGCTGAGTACCGCCGTGGTGCTTTTTCATCAAGCGGTAGCTGAACGTATGGGCTTAAATGCGACCGACTTCAAGTGTTTAGATATGCTTGCCCAAAGGGGGCCGCTCACGGCAGGACGTCTCGCTGAGATCCTTGGGTTGACGGGCGGAGCGATTACCGGGGTCATTGACCGCTTAGAGGCTGCCGGTTTTGTTCAGCGTGAACGAGATCCGGGCGACCGGCGTCGGGTCATCATCAAACCCTGTGACAGTCAAGCCTATGCCAAGACTCTGGTTCCTATTTTTGCCTCGCTCCAACAAGCGATGGGGGAGGAATTAGCCAATCGATATAGCCCTGAAGAGTTCGACGCGATTGAGGACTTTCTTCGACGCACTATCCACATCCTGCGACAGGAAACCCTCAAGCTGCACCAGCAAGCTGAAGGACATTCCGAACCACGTGCTGAGTAGTTCATCCTTACAATGGCAGGTCAATTGCTAGCTGACCCACTAGTATCTTTGTTTCGGCCCACTCATGCACCCTACTCTCAAGAAGTGAACCAGTTCGTTGGTCGTCTAGAACATCCAAGTGCTCCTGGAGAGACGATCCCTCTCGATCAGATCATTCGTGCCTTACAATTGGATCCTGAGGCAAAACAGTGGACCGTTCGCTCGCTAGAAGATATATAGGGTCTGACATTTCATTCGTGAACAAAACTATATGAAAAGGCATCGAGCTCGTGATATGGGCTTGATGTAGTCACTCAAGTACCGATGTAGCTGCTTCATACGGACGCAAGCTACCAGCTAGTGGTATCAGGCTTTCCCCTTGGGATATGA
>JAFMRP010001229.1 GCA_017354095.1 Ktedonobacteraceae bacterium | reverse complement strand
GAATTTGGAGGCTGCTTCTCAGGCCCCTGCAAAGCGTGCTGCAGGACACGCAAACGTAGCGGTGGCAAGGCTTCACGCTTCTTCACCCTGACTGCGGCGGAGAAGCGTGGGAGGCGCGAAGATCTTCTCCGTATAGTTGAGCAGCCACAGAGCATATGTGTACACCATGCCGGTGGAGGTCACCAATTCCACCAGAAGCCGCTGTTTGTGGAACCCCGAAGCGCGGTGATACGCTGGCGTGATCTCCTGAAGCCAGATCCGTCTGGCTTGCATCCTCCATCCATGTCCATGTGTTGCTCCTGTCGGTCAAACAGCCAGAAAGCGCATGTGGTAGCCCCTCTTTCACTGTCTCGCGACCCTCGTCCTTTTATCATTGAGTAGAGCGTTTGATGGGCGGTTTGTCCAAAGGGCATCAACACGCTTGTATCCTCGTGACCGCGTCTCCGTGAGTGAGGGAACGAAAGGCGAAAGGGGAGTGACCGAGGAAGATTTTGGTGGGACAATACACTTTTTGCTAGCCATAAGGCTGAAACTTCCTCTGCAATCTGAAAGATGACCCAGAAACGTTACAACTGCTGGTGGTTCCGGGATTTCTCAGTTCTACCACAGCTTTATGTTGTACGCTGAGAACGTATTGCCATCTGTAGAGAAGCGAAAGGAGCTGGACGCTCCAGGCCTCAATGAAGGGGCCCGAGTTGTGCTGACGTGTGAGAAAAGGAGCCATTCCATGGATGAACTGACGATTTTGATGAACATTACTGTCTCCGTCACTGCCGCTTTTGTCGGTGGATTCCTTTCCCGCCTTTTGAAGTTGCCAACGCTGATTGGCTATCTGCTGGCTGGTGTCGTGGTCAGTCCTTTTACCCCCGGTTTTCGTGGTGATCTCCTGACCATTCAGAACCTGGCTGAGCTTGGCGTCATTTTTCTGTTGTTTGGGGTCGGCATGCATTTCTCGCTGCGGGGCCTCTGGTCTGTCCGTACCGTTGCTCTTCCTGCTGCCTTCATGCAACTCGTCGTGATGACGATTTTGGGCATTCTGTTGACCCGTGTGTGGGGCTGGTCGCTGAACGCCGGTATATTGCTCGGCATCGCAGTCGCGATTGCCAGTACCGTCGTCATGACACGCAATTTGATGGATCAGGGCTTGCTCAATACGCAGGCCGGGCGCATTGCACTGGGCTGGCTGGTGTTGGAGGATTTGATCACGGTTCTGCTTCTGGTCTTCCTGCCCCTTCTTGGGACACATGAGACGGGCGTGATCTGGCAAACGGCTGCCCTGGCCCTGCTCAAGGCAGCGGTGTTCGCGGTCATTCTGCTGGTCGCCGGAACACGAGTCATCCCCTGGTTTCTGGCTCGCCTGGCCTATCTCCGCTCGCGCGAACTGTTCATTGTGGCGGTGGTAGTGATTACCGTGGGTACGGCTCTCGCCGCGTCAGCACTCTTTGGCGTCTCTCTGGCTCTGGGTGCTTTCCTGGCGGGCGTGATGGTCAGCGAATCCACACTGGCGCATCAAGTCGAAGCTCAGGTGCTGCCATTTCGTGAAGTCTTTGGAATGCTTTTCTTTGTCTCGGTCGGTATGCTGGTCAATCCACTGCATCTGGTCCAACATGCTGGTGAGGTGCTGGCCATCGTGGGCTTGATCATTGCTGGGAAATGGATCATCACGCTGCTGCTGGGTGCGGTGTTTCGCCAACCAGCTCATACCTCCCTGATCCTGGCCGCGGGACGCGGCCAGATCGGCGAATTTTCCTTCATCCTGGGCCAGGCAGGCGTAGCGCTCTCCCTCCTGACTCAGGAGCAGTACTCCCTGATTCTGGCGGGCGCGATTCTCTCTATCATGGTGAATCCTTTTCTGTTCCGTGCGTTACCATGGGTTGAGGGCCGATTGCGGGCCTGGCCTCCCCTCTGGTCATGGTTGGATCACCAGCCAACTCATCCGAACCCGGTGCTGGTGCCAGAAGGCTTGTGCGAGCATGTGGTGGTGATAGGCTATGGGCGCGTTGGTCATCATATGGTGCATGTGTTTTCATCGCTCAATATTCCTCGCCTGGTGATTGACCTGGACATCACCAGGATTACAGAACTGGATCGCCAGCACGTACCAACCCTGTTCGGTGACGCCGCTGAATCGGAAATCCTGAGCCATGCCCATGTCGCACAGGCCCGCGCTGTAGTGGTCACCCTCCCTAACGAAATTGCCGCAGCTGTAGTGGTCGCTGCGGTGCGTTCCCAGGCTCCCAGCGTCCCTTTGATTGTCCGTGCCGCCACCCGCGAGGGCGTGCAAC
>JAFMRP010001228.1 GCA_017354095.1 Ktedonobacteraceae bacterium | reverse complement strand
GGGAGGGAGAGTTCTCTTGAGGGCTGTTCTCGATGCTCAGACTCTCACCAAGGTGCTGCCAGGTGCTGACACTCACCTGGCTCGTCCTCCTTCCTGGAGAGGGTTGTGTGAAACGTCACGCCTCTACGACGTGCTTACTGACGAGTATAGGTTTGTAGGATTTTGCGCTTATCGGCACGCTTGGAGCGTTGCGAGGCATGATAGAGCTGTGCCCATTCCACATCAGGTTCTCGCTGAATCCGTGTCCATTCTGGGGGTGGCTCTCCATCAGAGCCCCAGCCATGCAATGGCTCATCTGGGAGGCATGAGCCTTGCCGTTTGACACGGATATCATAACTGCGGATCCGCTTCGTCATGGCTGTCTCCTCCGCAGATCCTGCTCCCGCAGGACTTTTACGCGGTCCGGGGGCACGCCCCAACCTTGCTGCGCATAGTCACGCGCTTCCTGCTCGGTGGACACCCAGGTACTGACCCGTTGCCCCTGCACCTCAATGATACAGGGGTAGATTGGCGATCGTGGCGTAGTGTTGCGTTGCTTCATAGCGGCATCACCTTCTTATTGACCCTTGCCCTCTTGTAAGGGTTGAAAACACACGTCACACGTGTCGCAAGCCGCCTGATCCCAGGCAAAAATGGCGCCGACTTCCTCGTTGGTATTGGGATCAACACCTCTGGGAAGGCATTCAGGGTGGTAAATGGCCCCTTGATAGGAATAGCCGACAGGTTCAGGATTGGAATATCTTCGCATCGTGTTCTCTCTTTCCGGCTACCGCAACAGACGGAATGGTCGATTGCCATTCAAAGGAGCGTCGAGGCCCGTTGGCGGAGAAGCCAAGAAAATCCTCCGACGCGGGTGTTGCCGCCGCTGGGTGTCCTGTGCCATGCGTTCCCGCTCGTACTGGTAGCAACAACAATCAGGATGGCCGCAGACGGGAAAATCAGCGGTGTGTTGGAAGTCATCCTCCATGACGACGGGCAGTGGCCCATTCGGGAGAGGATGTTCACGTTGCTTTTTTGAGGATGTCATGAGGGATTGGTTGCTCCTTCCTTGAGCCAGCCGCATGCGCTATGATATCGTGAGAAAGCACATGCGGCGATCACGTTATGTGCGCGAGCGCCGGACACCATTGCAGAGGGACCGGCGCTGTTGCCTTCTGGTGTTCCTGTTTCTGGTTGCTACCGTCCCTTTTTCTCACGAAGGCGTTGTCCGATGGCTCGGGCCTCAGGACTGCCAAGCCATTCCAGAAACTTCCTGGCTTCGTCTTGATCGAAAATGGCGCCGACGATTTCCGATTCCCCTTGTGAGGCTTGCTCGGGATGGGTGCCCCAGGAGCGAATCTCGTCCATAGCCTGTTGTGCTGAGAGATCGTGGTTCTTCTTTTTGCGCATAATGTACTCATCCTTTCACTAGTGCCTGGCAACGTGCCAGAATGAGCGGCATGGGCTTGCACCACACGCAGGCTCATCTCCTGACCGCTCAGAATCGGTAAGCAAGATCGAGTTCACACGTTCTTGAAGGTCTTTGATGCTGTGGAGAAGATGTGGATAACCTGTGTAAAAAGGCGGATTCACGGGGCGTGAGAACTGGAGAGGCACAGAGAAGAAAGGCTAAGCGCTCCGACTCTGCCTTTCTTCTCTTGGCGAGGATTGCCAGGTAAGAGACCACCTGGCTGCTAACGTCTGCGCAATATGCTGGTATGCTGTCCGATCTGAACCAGGATAGAGCCACCAGCGAGACTGATGTACAGGGAGAATGCTGCCATCAGGATCATGATCCTGGCCAGCGAGGTAAATGATTTGGGAACCGTGCCGATTTTCAAAATGATATTGAGCCGGGAGTGGTGGAAGCGATCGGGTGTATGTATATGCCTGTGCTTGCATGGAAAAGGTCAAACGAAATCCCAGGGATTGCAGGACCGCTGTCACTTCCTGTGCTGGAGGGCATATCTTACAGTAAGCTTCCAGGCCCGTATCTGGCTGGTTCCTTATCATAGATGAGCGTTTCAAGCAGATCTCCTCCTTTCGCTTGGGTGGCGGGTCGATCGTAAGAGCGTGAGAAAGTGCTCACGGGTGATTTTGTAGTTAAAAGGCAGGTCCTGTAGCTGTACCATCAGGCGATGCGTCCAGGACGGTAGCGGGGCGTACATCGTGAAGGTGACCGAGGTTGGCTCCACGACCACGTTCGTAAAGAAGGACAAATGGCGATGGTGTGGCAGGTGTGGATAGCCTTTAAAAGCTTCGCATGCGGAAGCAAAGATGCGCCATCTCGCACGCCAGCCCGCATCG
>JAFMRP010001227.1 GCA_017354095.1 Ktedonobacteraceae bacterium | reverse complement strand
AGCGGATTTTTGTAGCGACGAGCATTTTTCCATGCTACAGTTGCACCAGATCGATTGATCGCGGCAAAACATGAATGGAGAAAAACAACATGAGTATAGCGGAACTGATGATCGAAGCACAGGATCTACATCGTTCCTTCGGCGCGAAAGAGGCGGTCAAGGGGATCAGCTTCAGCGTCCGGCACGGCGAAATTTTTGGTTTCCTGGGACCCAATGGCGCGGGAAAAACCACCACCATTCGCATGCTCACCGGGCAGACCGCTCCTACCGCCGGCAGGGCAGTGGTAGCTGGCTGTGATGTCGTCAAACAACAGAAAGAGCTCAAACAGTATATCGGCGTGGTTTTTGAAGAGCAGAACCTCTATGAACGCCTTTCGGCGCGCAAAAACCTGGAGTTTTCCTGCTGGCTGTACGGCTTGCCAACCACGCGCGTCGATGAAGTGTTGGAGATGGTCAAGCTGCGCGACCGCGCCAAAGATCCCATCCGCGCCTTTTCAAACGGCATGCGCCAGCGCATCATGATCGCTCGCGCCCTGCTGCATCGCCCGCAGGTACTCTTCCTGGACGAGCCGAGCCGGGGTCTGGACCCTATTACCGCGCGCGATCTGCGCCATACTATCGCTCAACTTAGCAAGGAAGGTACGACGATCCTGCTCACAACGCACCTGATGGAGGAAGCGGACCAGCTCTGCCAGCGCATCGCCTTTATCGCCAATGGTCAGCTGGTCGCCAGCGACACACCGCGCAGCCTGAAACTGGCGCATGGCGAACGAACCCTGACCGTCACCCTGGTGGACAGGCAGGCGACACTGCTGGACAAAGTTATAAAGCTCGATGATCCAGACGACCAGGCACAGCTCTGCCAGTGGATGCAGTTGGGAATCGTTCGCTCTATCCACTCCAATGAAGCCACCCTGGAAGAAGTGTTTATCAAAATAGCTGGCACACGCCTGGCCTGAGGAAGAAAAAGGGAAAGTATCATGAACATACGCGCTATCCTCGCTATCGTACGCAAAGATACCATCGATATTGTCGCCAACAAGGCCACCCTTTTCGGACTACTCACACCAATCCTGATGGTGCTGATCTTCGCGGCCTTTAACGCATTGATCGGCAATGGCGATAAACCAAAAGATATTCTGGTTTACAATCCAGGCAACTCGCCAGTAGAAAAACTGGTCGGCAGCTCTTTCGAACATGTAAACATCATACACGCCAGGACGGCGAACGATGTGAGCGCCGCCTTCGGTAAGGATGGCAGCCAGAAAGAAACAGATTATGCCCTTGGCCTGATCGTGCCTGATGGCTTTGAGGCCAGTCTCCGCCAGGGAGGACACCCGGCCGTGAGCCTCTATATCAACGATGATAAAGCCTCTGGTGTCAGCAAAGATGCTCTGACCGCCGCCTTAAGCGGCTATGCCAGCAGCGTCACCAATCCACAGCCGCTTCAGATCAGTGTCGCCACAATCAATCCAACAAAAGGGAGCGAGCTGCCGATCTCAACGCTGCTGGGCAGCTTCTACTCCAGCATCGCCCTGGTTATGAGCTTTCTGACCGGCATGACGGTGGTGCCCAACTTGCTGGTAGAAGAGAAAGAGAAGAAAACGCTGCGTCTCCTGATGGTCTCGCCTGCTGGATTCGCAGATATCATCACGGGCAAGCTGCTCATCGCCCTGGTCTATCAACTGGCCATGACCGCGGCGGTTCTGCTCACCATGAAGAGCCTGAGTGGCAATATTCCGCTGCTCTGTCTTTTCACCCTCTGCGGGGCCTGCTTCACCCTTGCGCTGGGTCTGCTGGCCGGCTGCATCTTTCAAACAACCACGGCGCTGGGCGGCTTTACCGGCCTGATGACCATGTTGTTTCTCTTCCCGGCCATGTTTGCCAGCGATCTCATCGGTACGCTGCTCAAAGGGAATCCGCTGGAGTACGTGGTTCGCGCCATACCGACCTACTACCTGGCCGACGGCTTCGCCAAAGCCATCCAGAACCAGGGCTTTAACAGCACAATCCTGCTTGATCTGGGAGTTGTGGCAGGCTGCGTCGCCATACTGATCGTGGCATCAACGGTCCTGCTACGACGCCAGGCCAGCATCGCAGCCACCATCTAAGACCATGTTTTGGAATGCGCGGCGGTAATGCTGCATGCCCAAAAGAGCAAGATAGGAGAAGTTTTTTGCGCAGGTTTGACGGTAGAATGTCTTGCATGCAATGAGGGAACGGAAGGCCTTTGTGCGCAAGACTGGCAGCGAGAGCGTGCGGTTCAAGTTGATAAAAACACAGCAG
>JAFMRP010001226.1 GCA_017354095.1 Ktedonobacteraceae bacterium | reverse complement strand
CTACGAGAATAAGATGTCGTTGCAGCGTATCAGCAATTCGCAGGCACGTTTCTGGCTGAAATCTTGGATGGTGGCCAGCCCTCAGATACGCAAATTCTTCCAACAATGATGTGTAGAGATCATCAATGAGCACAGCATTGTCCTGCGTTGCTTCTATAAGCTTGTAGAGCCGTATCAGCTTATTCATCAGGCTCATGCAAAACATGACCTGTTGATGCCCAGGAAACGCGCGTGCTGCAAGCCATTGTTTCGTTGCTTCTTGAATGGCGCTATCCTGCTGCGGTGATTGCTCGCACTTCCGAACGGTGAGGTAGCTCAACTCTCCTAGTTGAGAGAGCCGCGTTACGCCCTCTACTGCTTGATGGAGCGTGGGCAACGTGAGAAGCATTTGGGGCTCTTGTTCAATGGCTTCGAGCTGAGCATAAAATGGTATATCTCCTATACGATCCCGATAGTTGATCACCTCCTTTTGTCGTAAGAAGGCCTTATAGGTAAGCCCCTCCAGCCTCTCAAGCGCTAGCTTGAGATCTAAGACTTGGTTACACCGTTCAATAAAATACTTCGTGTTCCTTCCCGCTATTGTTCCGTCAATATCGATGCAGATACGCATCTTTCTCCTCCTCAACGCTTTTTACACATTATACCTGCATGTTCTTACTGGCTGTAGAAGCCGTCATGCTTGCTATATAGGCCGCGGCAGTTCCCGGCCCTCCATGATTTCGCAGAGCAGATGTATTGCCTCCTGTTGGCCAATCAGCGGCACCAGGCTCTCGTGGAGTGCGCCGATCCGCTCGGTACGAGCCTCGATGAAAGCATGACGAGCCGTGCCAACTTGGAGACCGTGCAGCGCCAGCTTCGCCGCCTGGTGTTCGGCTTCAATCTGTGCCCGAATCCGGGCAACCTCGCTTTCATTACCCATGATCAGGCTCCTGCCTGCGCGCCGCCCTGGTACCAGGAAGGTACCGTCTTTCAACATCGAAACCATTGGGAAATTCCTGGACGAATTGATGGGAAAGGTGTGCATGCTGCGAGAGCCAGATGCCGGAGATACGCCGTGCATGCTCTTCATCGCGCGCATAGACTGGCAGGAGTGCTCCGAAGAACTCATTGTGCGCCATGAGAACAAAGAGACGTAATATCTCTACAGGGCCGCGCCTCACCGACGTTCCATCCCCTTTCATGAGGACATCATGAATTGCAAACAAAACATCGCGAATCGGTGTCTCGGTGGCATCGCCTAGGACGAGGCTGCGTGCCCTGGCGGTCCCGAAGCGATCTGCCAGAGAGTCAGCCATTCCCCAAAGGTTTTCTAATCTCCCAATGATCTCCTCGGTTTCTTTACCTGCGCCCATCTCCTGGCGCAGCGCTGCGACAATATCTGCTCGCGTCATGAGCATTACTCCTTGTGTTGTTACAGGGAGGGGGCTTGCAGCTATTTGCGGCCCCTCAATGAGGAGCGCAAGAGCGATCGCAGACACACGACGCTACATCACCCTTGCGCCGCAGCGAAGCGCCATGGAAACACAAGAACGCGACGCCCGCTGCCCCGTCCTGCCGGCAACAAACGGACAGGTCGATCGCCGGTAGGACAGGAACCTCTCGTAGTGTAGCCAGTTTATGCTGCAAGTTCCATGTATTCTCGTGATTTCCTTGTGAACCCTTTGTGAACTCTTACATTTTTCTATTTATCCTTGCTTGTTATATGCTCGACAAAGACTATTGCTCATGTTATGCTATATGCGGTAAATCGAATAGTAATTATGACGCGACAGAATGCGAGGGCAGGCGCATGGAACGCGAGAAGCTCAGGATCGCACGGAGCGAACGAGGATGGACACAGGAAGAGGCAGCAGAACACTTCCAGGTGACCAGGGAAACCATCAGTCATTGGGAGCGGGGAACCAAAAACCCATATCCAGTCCATATCCGGCAAATATGTCAAACATATGGGAAAACACCGATTGAGCTCGATCTCATGCCGATGCAGCATGAGATACTATCTCGGTTTCCTTCTGAAGAGCATATTCGTATCCCAGGCGATGCTCAAGCATACATGAATGCTGATCTGAACAGCCGCTTGCTGGCGTTAACGCTTCATGCCAGCGATACATGGCAACTCCATCAATCTCTAGAGGATACCATCGAACGTTTTGCTCGCAATGCGAACGAAGCGTCACTCAAGGCAACGCTGAGCAGCATGGTGTGGCTTCCATTAGTAATGGATGCTCATGATAAACAAGCGGTTACGCAGAGACTGAACTATTATGCCGCAGGCATTTGTGCCTGC
>JAFMRP010001225.1 GCA_017354095.1 Ktedonobacteraceae bacterium | reverse complement strand
TGCCCGGCTCGTTGTAGCTTATCCAGACCACTTGCCATCTCTTCAGGTGTGAAGGTCATTCGCTTCATCTTGCTGCGACCGGCCCGGAAGGGGCAATAGTAGCAGTTCCTCTCGCAGGCCGTTGTCAGCATTGCCTTCATCACCGGGAGCTTGCCCCCTGGCGTCGCTACATTGGTGATACATTCGGCGAGGCTATGCGACTGGTAGGGCACGCGCCGCCTTTCCCGCTGTGGCTGATCTCCGGCGGGCTCGAACTGCGTCACGTCGCCCATCTGAGCGAGCTTCGTCATGGTGTCGGGCCGTGCTTGTACTAACATGTCACCAGTATACCGAACTTATGTTCTACCTGTCAATACATACCATACGCAAGCCTTTCTTCTGGTATGAGTTCACTATCTTCCAGGCAAATACTGATTATCACTCTCCCATTGAGAAAAAATATTTACAAATTGTTGGGCATATTTGCCATAAGCATTGATTAATTTTGGGAATTGTGTTATTATTGACCTGAGCTTAATCAGAAGTATCAGCAATGATACGAATATTATGAGGTAAAGAAGGATGCATCCATTAATTACAAGAGATCCCGTAAGTGGTGATGAGCTGGTTGTGACGCGTCTGGAGTGTCCTGCAAGTGGCGTGGTGATTGAGGGGCGTTTTAGCCTGGGCTGGATTGGACGCCTCAGCCGCGAGCAGCTCGATTTTGTCGAATTGCTAGTAATGTATCGCGGCAATATCCAGCGCCTGGCTCAGGAGATGAATATTGCCTACAACACCGCGCGTAGCCGCCTTGACGCAATCGTATCGGCTCTGGGGGGCGACACCGAAAGCGAAGCGCACGTGGATCGCAAGGCTGTCCTGGAGCGCCTTGCCGCTAAGGAGATCGGCGTAGAGGAGGCGGCGCGTTTATTGAGAGGTCTCTAAGATGGCTGTGCTAAGGGAAGAGCGGGATCGCGTTTTACGCATGTTAGAAGAAGGACAGATCAACGCCGGGCAGGCCGCCGAACTGCTTGACGCGCTGGATATCGAGCAAGAGCTGGTGCCAGAGCGGCCAAAGCATCGTGAGCGCATCATTCGTGTGCGTGCCACAAAGCTGAACGAGCGGTCTCAGAAAGCTCAGGTGCTGGCCGCTGTCCCCTTCCAGGTAATTAAAACTGGCCTGAGCCTGGGCATGAACCTGCTCCCACAGCTCGATAGCGAGGCGCTGCGCGACTTGATGCGTTCTATCGAGCGAGGTTCAACCGGGCGCTTGCTGGACCTGCAAGACCTGGAACGAGGAGAGCGCCTGGAAATTTTCGTCGAGTAATATGACAAGGAGCGCATGATGGAACAAACATTTCCGGCTGGCTCAGCGCAGCGCATCAAGATAGGTGATGTATCAGGGAACGTGGCTGTACATGGCTGGGAACAACAAACGATCAAAGTAGAGTCTGAACGGCAGATCGGCAAAATGAAAGAGAAAGGGGATGCCCTGATCCTTGCCGATTGCCATACGCTTGAGGTGTGGGCGCCTCTGGAGACGATAATCGAGGCTGGCGATATCAGCGGCAGCGTCTCCGTTGAGGGTATACGCCGCCTGATACTGAAAGATGTCGGCAGCAATGTGGCCGTGGAAAACATTGGCGGGCCCGTCGAGGTGAAAGATATCGGTAGTAACGTTGCTGTCAGCAATGTTCGCGGACCCTTGATGGTCAGCGATATAGGCCTGGACCTGGCCATATCCGAGATTCAGGGCGATGTAAAGGCCGCCGATGTCGGGGGGAATCTGGCCGTGCTCAACGTCAACGGAAACCTGGCACTGAATGACGTTGGCCTCGACGTGGTCTTGAAAAGCGTGAATGGCGAGGTCGCTTTGAGCGATCTGGGACGCGGCTGCGAACTGCGGGAGGTCCACGGCAACGTCACTGTAGGTGATATTGGACATAACATCAGGGCAACCGATATCGAGGGCAATCTGCAAATGGGCGACATTGGAACCCACGCGCACGTAGAAGGTCTGCGGGGCTCTTTAAACGCCGGAAGCATTGGGGCCAATCTGCATCTGCAGTCCCTTTTCTCGCCGGGCAGCGACTCGCGGGTGCGCGTTGGCGGCAATGCAACAGTCGTATTGCCCGAAAGCGCGAATCTGAGTGTGCGTGCCAGCGCGGGTGGTCATGTCATTGGCCCTGGCATATCGAGCTTTCCCGGCAGCCGTGTAAACCTCGTTTTTGGCGAAGGAGCGGCACGCCTGGATATCAGCGTGGGTGGCAATCTCACTCTGGAGAGTACCGACGAACCGCGCAGCGTC
>JAFMRP010001224.1 GCA_017354095.1 Ktedonobacteraceae bacterium | reverse complement strand
TTCAGGCGGAACCGACGGGATTCGAACCCGCGATCTCCTGCGTGACAGGCAGGCATGTTAGGCCACTACACCACGGCTCCTCGTGTCCAGATTGCTGTCCACGAGCTTGATAATAGCAGAATAGACGTCTCCTGTCAAGCTTTTCCGTTCAGCTTCCAATTCGACATCATCCGGTTCATAACTTCTAGAATGCAACGCCCTCCTGCACCTCCCGCTTTGCATCCTTCACGTGAAGCTCGACAGAGTAATACCCGAACAATCGGTGCAAAAACAACACTTCTAACACTTCTAACACTTCCGAGGAGACAGAACAATGTCAGGAAACAGAAACCAACACCACTTTGCGTATCAAAAAAGTGTTACTTCTGTTACTTCTGTTACTTCTGTTGGTTTCATAGCGAGTTAAAAAATAATGGCACGGGGGCCGAGCAGGCGAGCAGGGGAATTATAATAGTGGCCAGACACAACACCCCTCCTCCAGCTTCTGAAGCGGCTCTGACACATATGACACGTTCATGACACATCGATGACACGTCTGCATCGGCCTGGGAAGCGGCCCTGACACATATGACACGTTTTTTACATCGATTCCCAAAATAATCGCCTATCCCAACACCTCCCTCAAACTACATCCACTCTCCTCTGAAGCGCTACTTTGTCGACCACCTGAGCGAAGCGAGACGTGCCAGCACCGTTGATCGGAAGGCAACGAGTGTGAAGGGTGTGAAGAGCTGTGAAAGGGGTGTGAAGGGTTGCATCGGCCTCTGGAGCCGTGTGAATGGGTGTGAAGGGTTTGGTACCGGTTTTGGCAACTTCCCTCTTCTCCTGATTGATCTAACACTCAACCATCCTCAAAGCGACTGTGACGCTTGGTGCTGCTTTGTGACACTTCCCGTGACGCTTATAAATCGGCCTGGGGAGCGGCTGTGACGCTTGGTGACGCTTTTCTGCACGAGATTTCACACAGCACATTATTTCCAATGGCTCTCACAAAGTCCTGGCTCAAAACCATTCAGGTTTCTCAGAAATCACAACATGGCACGGGGACGGCTGCTTGTGAGGGCAGCCGTCCCTTCCCAGGAATAAAAGCCTCTATTCTTCCACTCAGACAGCAGCCTCTATCCTGCAAAAAAGCTAATCTGGATCTGGTGGAGGCTCCTGAACACTCAGGTTCGCAGCACTGCTGGCTGTGCCATTGAAGCCGCTGGCCACCTGGACATCATCGATATAGATTGTACCCGGGGCATTGCTAAAGATCATCAGGTGGGAATAGTTTGTGCTCAAAGACATATTTCCATCGACATGACCCAGAGAGGTCCCATTGAGCCAGACCTCGCCATGACCGGACGTGGTCTGGAAATCTTGTATCTCAAGACTATACCAGGTATTGGCGCTAATTACATTGTTCGCACTACTCACTATCAGCAGGCCGGAACTCGTCCAGAAGTAGATATCCAGGCCACGCCTATTGCTATCGTAATCGATCTCCCAGGCATTACTCCCATTATCATTGCGACCAATGGCCAGTATAGAACCATTAGAGACAGAAGAGAGGCGGAAGTAGAATCGCGTATAGGTCTGGCTCTGAGCCCCACCAGTGAACTGTGTATGGAGATACACAAACTGGTTTGTCCCATTAGTCAGTGCCGCCGCCCTGCTGCCATTGTTAACCACGGTTGTCTGCACACTGGCATGACCAGTACTATCGCTGCTATCAATGGTCCATTTGCTGAAGTCTCCACTTTCAAAGCCATCGCTGAAGTAGACCACAGAAGTCACCCCTGTACCAGAGAGCCCGACCGACTGCGGGCTATTCGACGCATTGTCGGTGATCGTCAGGCTGGCACTACGGTTACTGGCCGCTCCAGGCGTAAACTTCACGCTAATGCTACAATTTGCACCAGCTGCCAGCGTACCGGAACAGGTATTAGTCTGCGTGAAATCGCTCGCATTCGCGCCCGCCACACTGATGCCACTGATTGTCAGAACGGCGGTACCGCTATTTGTCAGGGTGATATTCTGCGCGGCGCTGGTGACACCCACCTTCTGGCTGCCAAAGTTCAGGCTGGTAGAGCTGAGACTCACCGCCGGCGCGGGCACAACTCCAGTACCACTGAGCGCCACATTTTGCGGGCTGGTGGTGGCATTATCGGTAATCGTCAGATTGGCACTGCTATTGCCAGCTCCAGTGGGCGTAAAGGAAACATTGATAGTACAGTTCGCGCCAGCCGCCAGAGAGCTCGGACAGTTATTATCCTGCGCAAAGTAGCTGGCATTCGTACCGGAGA
>JAFMRP010001223.1 GCA_017354095.1 Ktedonobacteraceae bacterium | reverse complement strand
GAATTGCCCATTGATCGACCGCGATCGACAGCCCGAACCTTCCGAGGCGCGATCCACTCTCTAACGCTGCCGAAGCCTCTCTTTGAGACGCTCAAGACACCGAGCCATCGGGAGGGCGTCACCCTTTTCATGACGCTGTTGGCGGCGTTCAAGACCTTACTCTGCCGGTGTACCGGCCAGGAAGATATTATTGTGGGCTCTCCGACCGCCAACCGCAATCGGGCCGAACTCGAGGATCTCATCGGGTTCTTTATCAATACCCTGGTCTTGCGTACCGACCTTTCGGGTAACCCGACTTTCCGGGATCTGTTAGGACGAGTTCGCAAGGCAACGCTGGAAGCTTATGAGTACCAGGATCTGCCTTTTGAGCAATTGGTGGAGGAACTGCATCTGGAGCGGGACCTCAGCCGCACGCCTCTGGTTCAGGCGGCATTTTCATTGCAGAGTACAACAACAACAGCGGTGCCGGAACTGGGGGACCTTACCTTGATCCCTCTGGAGCTCGACGTTGCGACGACGAAGAATGATTTGACACTATTTATGTCAGAGGGGCCAGCTGGTCTCGCAGGTGCGTTTGTATATGACACAGATTTGTTTGATGCCACGACTATCACTCGGATGGCCGGATATTTTCATTCCTTACTGGAGGCTGTTGCTGCTGATCCGGGGCAACGCATCTGGGATTTATCACCATCTCCCGGCCAACTGCTGTTTCCGGCGAAACCCGCTAATACGCAAAACGATAAATTCGGCGATACCTGCAACAACTTATCGAGGAATCAACTATTGATCTGGACCGGGCAGAAGTTACAGCCGGATGTGCCGCTCTATAATATGGTGCACACCTTTACCATCTCGGGCGCGGTAGAGCCGAGCCATCTGCAAAATGCCTTTCAAACCCTGCTCAATTCCAGCGATACCTTACGCACCGTGATCGAGGAGATTGACGGTATCCCGCAACAGCGAGTCGTCGCGACCTATCCCTATTCAGTGGAGTGTCTGGACTTCTCGCAAGCTGCGGAGCCTCAGGCGGTGTTGCGAGCCTGGACGACTGAGCGCTCTCAGCTTCGGTTCGATCTGGCGCAGCGCTTGTTTGATACGGCGCTGATAAAGATAGCGGATCAGGAGTACCTCTGGTATTTAAATGTACATCACTTGATAACCGATGGCTGGTCGGCCGGATTGATCTATCGCCGGGTAGCGGAGTTCTATGAACGCTCGCGCAGAGGAGAGTTGGAAGAGAAGGTGGAACTGCCTTCTTATCAGGATTATCTCGAATACGAGCGAGAATATCGGAGATCGATGCGATTCCGCCAGGTGGAATCCTATTGGAAGAATAAGCTGGCAGAGGCCATCGAGCCGATCAGCTTCTATGGCAAAAGCCCGATAAAGCAGACGACGCGCGTTGAGCGAGTAAGCTATGACCTGGGATATGAGCGTTCGCAAAGACTGAGAGCATTGGCGGCAGAAAAAGATATTTATGTGACGGCGGAGACGTCGATGTTTAATCTATTTGCGGCGGTACTCATAACCTATCTCTATCGAGTCAGTGGGAACCGGCGGCTCTCACTGGGAATCCCCTTCCACAACCGAGAGACGAAAGCATTTAAAGAGACGATCGGGTTGTTCATGGAGGTGTGTCCGCTACACCTGACGATAGAAGATGAGGATAGCTTCCTGACAGTAATAAAGAAGGTGAGAGCAGAGACCTTTGAAACCCTGCAGCATCGTTACTATTTCGTGGCCAATCCGCAGGCAAACAAAGCATATGATGTGATGTTGAACTACCATACGGCTACCTATGCCGGCTTCGGCGGAGCGGCGGTGAAGGCGAAGTGGGAACATACAGGGCATGAAAACGATAGCCTGGCGCTGCAAGTATACAATGGGGGAGCGGGCGGAAGCATAGAGCTGGAGTTCGATTTTCACTGCAATATGTTCGAGAGGGGAGAGCGCGATCAGGCGATAGGGCATTTTCTGCGAGTAATGGATGCGTTACTGGAAGATCGGGCACAGAGGATAGGTGGAGTCAGGCTGCTGAGTGGGGAGGAAGAGAGGCAGGTGCTGGAGGAGTATAACGGGACAGAGGAAGAGTATGCGGAGGAGGAGACGATCGCGCAGCTGATAGAAGAGGAGGCGGAGAAGAGGCCGGATAAGACGGCGGTAGTGTATGGGGGACAAGCGCTGAGCTATGGGGAGATGAATAGGCGAGCGAATCAATTGGCGCATCATCTGCAGGGGCTGGGAGTAGGACCAGAGGTACGAGTAGGACTATGCCTGAGGCGGAGCCT
>JAFMRP010001222.1 GCA_017354095.1 Ktedonobacteraceae bacterium | reverse complement strand
CGCTGCAAACGCCAGGCTTCGGCGAACATCTGGCGCCATTCAGCTGCGGGCTGTACCGACACCTTCACCCGGTGCAGATCGAGCCAGCCGCTTTCGCGTCCAGGACGATCTCCGTTATCGCTCTTGGGCGGCTTCTCGCCTGCTTTGATCGCGCGCAGGCGCAGGCCCTGGCGATATATCAACGTTTTGGCATCGCGCGAGAGGTCAAAGTCGCTGACGCCATCGATCAGGCGCTCACTTTTATAGTTTTCAAAGTCGTAGGCATCGATGGCACCGCGATGGGCATGTGGATCGGAGTTCAACTCCAGGGAAGATTCAACGGGATAGAGGAGGAAGAGCGCCTTACCTTTCGTGCCCCGTACCGCTTTATAGCGGCCTTCACCGACCGGGAAGGAGAGTACGCGATCGGAGATCCCATCGAGATCGATCACAACGGGGGCTGGGCGCCCGGAATTCTCGTCCTTGTTCTCCTGTTCCTGGCTGTCGGTGGTCTCATCCGCAGAATTGGAGGTACCGTTTTGCGACTTGCGCGCGGGCCTGTCTTTCTCCTTCTCGCCTGGAGCCTTGGGTTCGGGCACGAAGGGGGAGCGTTGATCGCGCCGCAGCATGATGGCATAGGGCTTGACGCCGCGGGGGAAGCCCAGGTCGAAATGCAGATTATCGTAGACCGGGTGGAACACGCGATAGCCCAGGAAGTAGAGGTATTTACCATCGGGATCAAACGATGGTTTCACATCCTTCAGAACGGGCTCCGTCACCTGATGAGTTTCGCCCGTCTGCATATTGCACAGTTTGATAGCAGTCTTCTGTGAAGAGATAGCGAAGCCGTAGGCGACCCAGAGTCCATCCGGCGACCAGGAAAAGCCATTGATACGATCATAGTCGCTGTGATCCAGCAACCTGGACTCGCCGGTTTCCAGATCGACAACGATCAGCTCATTGCGATGATTGGTGATGGCGACGAAATCGTCGGTTGGTGAAACCTTCAGATTCACGGCGCGCCCAAACGAGACATCGTTGAGGATACGTGGTTCGCTGGCATCTTCGGGATTGAAGACAACCAGGGCCTCCTGTCCTGGTGCATCGCAGATCGCGACCATACGCTTGCCGTCATTGAGCCATTGCAGGAAGCGATAGCGCACGCCGTCGGGTTCGCCATGCTGCAGCACCGGGCCTTCCCAGTTGCCCATAGAGAAAGCTTTGCCACGCGTAGTCAGGGCGATGGCATGTCCCTGGGGATGGAGTGAATAGGTATCCAGGTTGCCGGACGGGGAGACGAACTTGCGCTGGCGCTGTGCGCGCAGGCTGGGCATCTCAACATCCAGGCGACGAGCGTTGTCTGTTTCTGGATCGTAGAGGTAGAGATCGGCGCCTGCATGATAGACGAGGCGTTTGCCGTCGCTATTGAGGTGACGTGCATAGAAATCATCGTGTTGTGTGTGACGTCGTACATCTTCGCCGCCCGGTGTACATGAATAGAGATTCCCGATGCCTTCATGGTCGGAGAGGAAGTAGATGCGCTCGCCAAGCCAGCAGGGATCGGCGACATTGCCATCGAGCTTGAGCAGTCGTTTGAACGTGCCGCTGCCATCGGAGTCGCACCAGAGGTGTCCTACGCGTCCGCCGCGATAACGTTTCCAGTGCGCGTAGTCGGTAATGTTGATATTGCGGCCGATCACGACGCCGCCATCTGGTCCATAGGAAATGGCGTTGGCCATGCCCAGTGGCAACTGGCGGGGCATGCCGCCCTGTGGTTTAATGGCGTAGAGCACTTCAAAGCGAGCCGCGAACTGGTGCGCATTGCTGGCATAGAGGATTTCGGAACCGTCGGGCGTCCAGCCAACGACGCGGCAGGTGCCAGCATGGTAGGTCAGACGTTGTGCCGGGCCGCCTTCAGCTGGCATGACGAACACCTCACTCGGACCCTCCTCGCGTCCGACAAAGGCCAGCAGAGAGCCATCGGGCGAGAAGTGGGGATAGCTGGCCTCACCCACGCCGGCAGTCAGGCGTTCGGCGCGTCCTCCTTCGCTTGAAACCAACCAGAGATCATCTTCGGAGACAAACACAATGTGGTCCTGATACACATCGGGGAAACGAATATATCCTTGCGATGACATCTATGCAGCGCCGCCTTTCCTAAATGAAAAAATGATGAGAGAGTATGCCCTACCACCGTAACCGGATAGGGAGTTCAGCAGCATTCAGACGACAGAGAAGTAGTGATTGTATTGTACCATACTTGAGGCTGATCGGCATCTGCCGATTCCTTCTTATGCCGCACAAACCCGCTTCCC
>JAFMRP010001221.1 GCA_017354095.1 Ktedonobacteraceae bacterium | reverse complement strand
CACTGCGTCAGATGCGTCAGATTTTTTACATCGTTTTCCAAAAAAACAAATCTCACCCTCATCAACCCTCTTCCCCAACCTGTAAGGCCACCCCTTGCGGGGGGCCAGTTCTCTGTGAAGGGTTGAAGGGTTGTGAGGGGTTGGTGAAGGGTTCGGTGAAGGGTTGCATCGGCCTCTGAAGCCGTGTGAAGGGTTGTGAAGGGTTTCGTACGGGTTTTGGCAAAACGACCCTTTCCCCCCTTCTTTATCTACGCGCCGCCCAGGTTAACAAAATGTTTTAACCTTGATTACATCCCTTTAATGGGGTATAGCTATTATTGCAGAGTAATCGTATTATATTGGGAGAACCTATGACACTGGAACGCGATATCGATCTCACCTTACCTGTAAAATCGGAAAGCACAGCGCTTCCACGGCCGAACGCACGCAGGCGCAGATGGTGGCTCAACGGCCAGGCCTACCTCTATCTGCTGCCCGCCTTTGTGATTCTCGGCTTCTTCGCCTATGCTCCTACTGTCTTCGTGTTCTACATGAGCCTCTTTAAATGGAGCTTCTTAAACCACGGCACACAGCCTTTCATTGGCCTGGACAACTACAACTTCCTGTTGCACGATCCCGGCTTCTGGCAGGCCCTGCAAACCACTATCCTCTACGTCGTCATATCCGTGCCTCTGCAACTGTTCCTTTCACTTTTCCTGGCGCTCATTCTTATGTCAGGCATCCGGGCCAGGGCCTTCTGGCGCCTGGCCATTTTTACGCCCTTCATCACTCCAATGGTCGCCACTACCGCCATCTGGTTCTGGATGTTCGACAACTACCACGGCCTCTTCAATAGCATCCTGGCCCTGCTGCACATCAAACCAGTGAACTGGCTGGGCGATCCGCACTGGACTCTCATCAGCGTCATTATCTATACTACCTGGAAATCCGCTGGCTTCAGCGTCGTGATCTTTATGGCCGGGCTGGGTAATATCTCACCCTCGCTCGCCGAGGCCGCGCAGGTCGATGGCGCCAATATCTGGCAGGTTTTTCGCCACATCACCTGGCCCTTACTCCGCCCGATTACGCTGGTGGTACTCCTGCTCAGTACCATCGAGGCCTTCAAAATGTTTCAGCCGGTCTTTCTGTTCCTTGGCCCCACAGGCGGAGCCGGCAATAGCGCCCGCACGCTGGGCCTCTACCTCTTCTCAGAGGCATTTTCGACCGTGTCGCACGATGGCCTCGGCTCCGCCATCTCGGTCATCCTGTTTCTGCTCGTATTTACCATCTCAGTCGCGCAGTTCGGCCTCAGTCGCCGCAACGACGCGGTGATGGATTAGTAGTTGGGAGGAGGAAGCAACGATGTCAACTTCGCGCGCCTCTACACGTCGAACGCGCCGTTTCTCTCTCAAACCTCGCCACACCAGGCTGGTGCTGCTCTATCTCGTGGCCGCTATCGCGGGACTGATCGCCCTGTTCCCGCTCTACTGGGTCTTTGTCACCTCGCTGCTAACTCAACGCAGCGCCTTCGATGTCATACCCCATTTCTGGCCCGATTGGCAATGGACCAACTACGCTAAAGCCTGGAGCATGGCCCCATGGGTGCAATATTTTATCAACAGCATCTTCATTGCTCTCTGTACCGTTGCCCTGGCAATCGTTACGTCGCTGCTGGCTGGCTATGCCTTCGGCACTATGAAGTTCTCGGGACAGCGCCTGCTCTTCCTGGCTATCCTGGGCCTGATCATGGTCCCTTTTGAAGCAACCCTGATCCCCAGCTACCTGGTCGTCTCAACCCTCCACTGGGTTGATACCTATCAGGCGCAGATTATTCCCTTTGGCGTCAGTATCTCCGGCATCTTTTTACTACGACAATTTTTCTTATCCCTGCCGCCGTCGCTGTGGGAGGCCGCGCAGATCGACGGCTGCTCGCGCTTTAAATATCTCTGGCTGGTCGCGGGCCCGCTGGCTTTACCCGCCCTTGCGGTCATCGCCCTCCAGGTCTTTATTGGCAGCTGGAACGCTTTTCTCTGGCCTTATGTCGTCACTAATTCGGACTCGTTCCGTCCGATAGAGGTTGGCCTGCGCTCCTTCATCGCTGCTGAAGGAACCGACCCGACCGCCCTGGCCGCTGCAGCATCCTTTACCACCTTACCCATTCTGGTGGTCTTTCTCATCGCTCAGCGCCAGTTCATCGAAGGCGTCTCGGCCGGCAGCACAAAAGGCTGACCGACTGGGGGCTGCACCCCCGCAGCCCCCAGTCGCATGAAGTGAAGCGGGGGTGCAGGGGGCGTCAGCCCCCTGCCGGGGCCTGGG
>JAFMRP010000269.1 GCA_017354095.1 Ktedonobacteraceae bacterium | reverse complement strand
AGCATTGCGTCGCCAAAGCTGAAGAAGCGATAGCGTTCGCGGATAGCTTCCTGGTAGGCCTGTTCCATTAGCTGCTTGCCCAGAAAGGCGCTGACAAAGAGTAGGAGAGAAGAGCGCGGCAGGTGGAAATTAGTAATGATGGCATCGACTGCCTGAAAGTGATAGCCAGGCGTAATGAAGAGGCGCGTATGGCCCCTGAAGGGTACGATGCGGCCATCGTGGAAGCTGGCGACGCTCTCCAGCACGCGCACGGAGGTCGAGCCAACGGCGATGATGCGGCCACCGGCCCTGCGCGTTTCGTTGATCAACTCGGTGGTTGGCGCGTCCAGCTCGATCTCTTCGCTGTGCATCTTATGTTCGCTCACGTTCTCAACCTCGACCGGTCGGAAGGTGTCCAGCCCGACGTGCAGCGTGACAAAGCCAGTGCGCACCCCCTGTTGGCGCAGCTGTTCCAGCAACTGTGGGGTGAAGTGCAGTCCGGCGGTTGGCGCGGCGGCTGAGCCGCGAATGCGCGCGTATACTGTCTGGTAGCGCTCTGGATCGTTCAGCGTCTCACGAATGTAGGGTGGCAGTGGCATCTTGCCCAGTTCGTCGATCAGGTTGCGCACCGCCAGTGCTGCATAGGGATCGGAACTCTCAGGCTGCTGCGCGGGAGTGAAGCGCACAATGCGCCCTCCGGCCTCGGTGCGCTGCAGGATCTCGCCGAGCAGCTTTGGCGAGCCTTCCACACCAAACTCGATCATCGCTCCCTCGCGCAGGCGCCGGCCAGGTCGCACCAGGGCCTCCCAGCAATCACGCCCCAGGTCGGCTCGTTCAGCGAGCAGCAGCACTTCTACGGCGCCGCCGCTGCCCATACGCCGGCCCAGCAGGCGAGCTGGAATAACGCGGCTCTGATTGGCGATCAGCAGATCGCCGGGACGCAGGTACTCGCGAATATCGCGAAAGTGGCGATGCTCAAAGCGGCTGTTCGAGCGCTGTACAACAAGCAGGCGCGAGGCATCGCGTGGCTCAACAGGTGTCTGTGCTATAAGCTCTTGTGGTAGATGATAGTCAAAGTCGCTGATCTTCAAGGTAATGTCGTCCACAAACCGGGTCCGTTTCCTCCTCCTGGCGGCGTTACCTCCAGGTGCTGGTATGCGGCCTGCAGGGCTACGCGCCCGCGAGGGGTACGCGCGATAAAGCCCAGTTGTAGCAGGTACGGCTCATATACATCTTCAATGGTATAGGCATCTTCGCTGGTGCTCGCAGCCAGCGTATCGAGGCCTACCGGGCCTCCATTAAACTTCTGGATGATTGTGAGCAGCATGTTGCGGTCGGTCTGGTCCAGCCCCAGCTCATCAATCTCCATTGCTTCTAGCGCTGCTCTGGCGACCTCCCTGGTAATAACGCCGTCCGCGCGTACCTGGGCGTAGTCGCGCACGCGCTTGAGCAGGCGGTTGACGATACGCGGCGTGCCTCGTGCGCGCCCGCCAATTTCTTCGATGCCGTCTTCCTCTACTGGCACTTTCAAAATACGTGCCGAGCGGTGCAGGATCTTATTCAGCGCCTCTTTATCATAATATTCCATGCGATAGATGGCACCAAAGCGGTCACGCAGTGGGGCCGTCATCGAGCCGACGCGTGTTGTTGCGCCTACGACGGTGAAAGGGGGCAGTGAGAGGCGCAGCGAGCGGGCGCTCGGCCCCTTGCCGATCATGACATCAAGAGCAAAGTCCTCCATCGCCGAGTAGAGGCGCTCCTCCACTGCGCGTGCCAGCCTGTGAATCTCGTCAATAAAAAGCACCTCTCCAGGCTGCAGGCTGGTTAGAATGGCAGCCAGGTCGCCTGCGTGCTCAATCGCCGGCCCTGACGTTGTGCGCAGGTTGACGCCCATTTCGGCGGCGATGATGTTGCAGAGGGTGGTTTTGCCCAGCCCAGGAGGGCCATAGAGCAATACATGGTCGACCGCTTCATTGCGCTGGCGCGCGGCTTCCAGGAGGATGCTCAGGTTCCCTTTAATTTTCTCCTGCCCGATATATTCCGCCAGGTGACGAGGGCGCAGGCTTCCCTCAATAATCTGTTCCTCTTCGCTCATCTGCGGCGAAATGAGGCGCTCCGTCATGAGTTACGCTCCCTGCATGAAACTAGTGTTCTACAATGCTGGTTTCATTATATCAGAGTTTTTCCTGGGAGTCGAGTGGCATCCACTTAGCCGTTGTCTCGCTGCATGAGGAGTGCCAGGCTTGCTGTAAAGCCATGCAGGAAGGGTCGCTTCCCCACTGGGCCGATCTCTCCGTTGCAGAATAGCCCCGTCAGGGGCAGTGGCCCCAGTTCTCGCGCGATCAACTTCGCGTCATGGCTGGGGACGCCAAACATACCAATGCCGCGACCATTGCAACTGCAGAGCACGCCGGCAACCGGACGGTGCTCCTCACCCAGTTGATTATGTACCCGCCGTAGAATCTCCTTGAAATCCAGGTCGGCGGCGGCGGGATCACGTACTTGAAACTGGATTGTCTGCCCGATGCGCGGCGTGGCGCTGACCACGAGTCCGCGTGTGCCACGTTCGACACCCAGCAGTGTGCGAATGAGAAAACAGCCACGGGTAAACGTTTCATAATACTCGTTGGCCGCCAGGCCGATCAGCAAATTGCGCCAGGCCCGTCTCTGCTCCCCCGGCGTCAGCGCGTCGATGGTGTCCAATAGCACGTCGTAGGCCGGGCGGTTCGAGATGGCCAGGATCAGACCATCCGGGTGCGCGTCGGTAATGATCCACGGCTTGCCAATCGGCTCGCAGCCCTGCGAAACCAGGGGCAATAGCGTGTAATCTCCACCAATTGCCAGGCCCACGCCGCCATCCCCATAGACTTCATCATTCAGAAAGACATAAGTACGCTGCTCCGAGAGATCGCCCGAGGCCAGCCCCCCCAGCATCGGTACGCCGGGATAAGCCGCAGCCAGCTCATCGATCAGCTCTTCGCAGTCCAGGCGAAACGGGTCGGCAAAGATGAGCCAGGCGTTGATATCGTCCAGAGGCAATTTTGTATAATCTCGCCACTGTGACGGCTGTGGGCATTGCTCTAGCATCTCTTGCGTAAAGCGCGCGGCGTGTAGACTGGCTCCAGGTAGCGAAAGCGCCAGTAATGAGAGTGCCGGCACATCTTCCAGCTCCACTCCTGAACCGATTACCCCATAGCTGGAGCAGCCAATGAGTACAGGTGAGCCCATTTCGTGCCGTACTGTACGTATGATCGCGGGAAAGTAGTCAGCATAGGCCCCGCTGGCAAACAGCACAATCAGGTCTACCGGGGCATGCTTGCCGATGCGTGCCAGAATATTTTCCAACGCCAGTTCCCAACGCGCGTGCGCCACCACCGCAGCCCGTACGGACGGTACATGCTCTTCCATACTCTCCTCCTTCCCGCTCGCCATGGGGAGACGTATAGCAGTTTCACGAAGCGGGAGCGCGGCAAATGAACTCGACTTCGTTGCCATCAGGATCATCAACGTACATGGTGCGACTGGCAAGTACAGGATGCTTGCCACTACGCGGCTGATAGCCAGCCGCCACCAGGGCGGCGTGCTGGGCCTCAAATTCTTCCTCGGGCAGCTCCAGCGCCATATGATGGAGCTGATAGCCAGAAGGTTGGGCCCTGACCTCCTCCGATTTTGGCACCAGCACGATCATTTGAGGTATGCCAGCATGGCCGTCTCCCACCTTCAAGAAGGTGTTGGGCAGCGTTGGCGGCGATATGACCTCCAGCCCGACCAGGTCACGGTAAAAGCGTAAAGCGCGCTCTTTGTCTGCCGTCCAGAGCACAATTTCAGAGATACCTACGACCTTTTTCATGCACATCTCTCCTTAGCGCGTGTGTGATACTGCTATTGACCACCGTAGTATCGCACACCAGATTACGATTGGCAATGCAATACTGCGAGAGAGCCGGTCAAATAATCAAGCGGCAAGGGAAAACACATCGCGGGTATTTCAGCGAGACACCTGCGACCAGGATCACTTAGATTTGTGCTTGTCCTCCATCAGCGAACAATTCGGTTCCGTTGACAAAACTACTCTCATCCGATGCGAGGAAAGCGGCGGCTCTCGCAACTTCGTCGCATCATTTTGTCGCTTGTCTGAGTAAAAGAGTCTCGATGAAGAAGAAAAATACTGCAACAATGGACGTGCGATAGGTCCGGCGTGGACAGAATCAGCCAGGAAAGCTGTCCCAAATCAGACTGTTCAACCCTCTTTCTTTGTGATGATCACAAGTAGTAATCATCACGACAATGTCTCTATCCTAGAATGAGAAGGAAATTATGGCAAAAACATATCATGCTCCTCTGTTTGTACGCATGGCAAATGTTCTGTCAACGACTCTGCTGCGCGCAGGCTTCCAGTTCGTCGGCTTCGGGAGTTACCGCATCTACCTGCTCACGATTCGTGGGCGCAAAAGCGGGCAGCCGCGTACCGTCCCACTCGCTCTATGGGAGCGCCATGGGAAGCGCTATGTAGCTTGTCAGGGAGTAGGGGATTGGGTGCTCAATCTCCGGGCAGCGGGCGAGGCCATCCTCACGCGTGATCGTTATTCTGAAACGGTCACGGCAAGAGAACTGTCACCTGAGGAAGCGGCCCCCATTTTACGCGAAGAAATCAAGAACGGCCACCCCTTCGCGAAAGTCTATGGCGTCACTGCGGACTCTTCCCTTGAGGAGTTTGAGCATGCGTTAGTTGGCCGTCCTGTGTTTCTGTTGGAAAGGAAATAGTGCAGGCGCGAACAAAGCATGTATGGTCGTCATCGGCAGACAAGATGTAATTAAGTATGGTAGTTATAATGTCAACACCTCTGCTCAAAGAATGAGTCTGAGCACATTTTCAGTAAGAGATTTAGTAAGAGAAAGGAGGACGGTCATGACACAACCGTCCACACGTATTCTTGTTCTTGGTGCGGGGATTGCGGGCTTGCTCTTTACCTTGCGCTTATCCGGCAAAGTGGCCCGCGAGTCTGTGCAGATCACCCTGGTCGATGAAGTGGACACCTTCACTATACGCCCCAGGCTTCATGAGTTTGCCACCAATCAGCGCATCTTTAGCCGCCCGTTTTCTCAGATTCTGCTCCAGACGCAGGTTCAGTTTGTTCAAGGACGAGTCACCAGCCTTGATCCCAGCCAGCACCGCGTCACGGTTCTGGATCAGCAGCAGCAGCGGCATGAATTGGGGTACGATTACCTGGTCTACGCACTGGGGAGTATGACAGACCGCCAAAACGTCCCTGGGGTGGAACAATATGCCTACACCCTCACGGCAAAGGGACCGTTCTCAGCCTCAGCCTTGCGCGGAAGGCTCCCTGACATTGCGGCAAGAGGCGGCCAGGTGGTGGTCTGTGGCGGAGGAGCCACCGGCATCGAAACCGCGACACAAGTGGCAAGTGTTTATCCTCAGATCAAGGTCAGCCTGGTGACGCGGGGAGCGCTCGCTCGCTCCTGGGACAAGAGCGTGGCCGACATTTTCCGGCAGAGACTGGTGAACCTGGGCGTCGAGATCGTTGATCAGAGCGAGGTGAGTGCCGTGCGTGCGCAAAGCGTGGTCCTGGAAGGGGGGCGTGAACTCGGCTGCGATCTGTGCATCTGGACGACGGGCTTTGTGGTACAGCCTTTGGCAAGAGAATCTGGTCTGGCTGTGAATGAGCATGATCAGGCCCTTGTCGATCCCTTTCTGCATTCGGTCTCTCACCGAGAGATCTACGCGATTGGCGACGCGGCCATGCCCGTTGAGAATCCGGGAGTCTCGCATGTGCGTATGAGCGCCTTCACGGCATCGATCATGGCCGCTCACGGGGCTGATTGTTTGAGTGCCGAACTGGCTGGCAAGACGCCTAAGCCGCTGAGCTTCGCCTACGTAGCCCAGGCTGTTGCTCTGGGGCAAAACCACGCGATATTCCTCCCGCTTACTCCTGATGATAGGCCCAGGCTGCCCTACATCACGGGCCGGTTGGGTGCTTTCACGCGCGAGGCGTTCGTGGGCTTTGTCGTCAAAGCCACGCTGGCGCAGCAGCGCTTTCCAGGTATGTTTTCGTGGGTGGGAAAGAGACGCTATGAGCAACAGCTTCAAAAGCGAACCCTTGAAGGGCACCCTTCGCAACAGGCGCATCATCTCTCCTGAATGAAGAGAGCACCGCTCCTTCCATTGCGGGTGCCAGGGAAGCAGATCACGTCCTTCGCCCGCTTTGGAAGCGTTTCTCTGCATATGCAGATGTCGTTACTACTTTAGAAGAAAGAACGGATGAGATTGGTATCGCTCTCGCGACCTGGCTGAACACCCTGGCATAGTTTCCATAGGGGCGAAAGGAGATGGGTCCCTGGTTACCAGAACCGATCCTCACCGAAGAGTTTCCAGAGGCAGCCAATCCCGAAAAGCGTGTCGAGACAGAGGAATCCGCCGTCTCTAGACCATAAGAGCGTCATCAGCGAACTGAGCATTCGAGTTCCTGACTGCTCGGCTGCCTACGAGGTCCTCCGCTCTCGCGGAGCCTCCTTTCTCACCCCATCTTTCGATGGGAGCGATGAGATCCGGGCCTTCTTCCATGACCCTGATGGACATCTCCTGGAGATCTGGGAGGCGC
>JAFMRP010000268.1 GCA_017354095.1 Ktedonobacteraceae bacterium | reverse complement strand
GAGCTTCACTACAAGCTGTATCACGAGCTCACCCAATTGCACCGGTGGCGCGCTATTGACCAGGTAGCGCAGTACCGCTGTATGTTAGACAGTAAGCAGCTAGAGGGTCTTGAGGAAAGGGAAGAGCTGCATTTTGATGAAATGCTACAGGTTCTGCACCATCTAAACGATGTAACGCGAGTGCTGCGCACCTATCTACGGCGTGAGGGTCTGGGTGATCGAATTTCCAGTTTGCTAGAAGCCTCCACCAATATACAGGATCTGCTTGAAGAGCTGGAAGAGAAGTATTATAGCTGGTGCAAACGTCCAGAGAATTTCCCGGATCACCGTATTCTCAAATTGCTGCTTGAGAACTGGCGCAATATCGTCGCCATGGAGCTTGGGCAGTTACGCGGCAAAGCGGAGTTGCGACCTGATCTGCAGACCCGCCAGGCCTACGAAGACGATACAATCGGCATTGTGCTGAGCATCCAGAATGTTGGTCGCAGCCCGGCGGACCATGTCCTGGTGATACTCAATCCGAGTGATTGTTTTACCGCGATTGCTCCGACCATGCTTGAGTTCGAGACCATCCCTACGCACGAGCCGATACAGGCAGAGTTTGTAGTCAAACCGCATTCTACCATGCTGCAACTGGCTTTCACGATCACCTATAACGACGCGGAAGCCAGGGAAAAGGTCATCAACTATGGTGATCGTCTGGAGCTGGTCGAGCATAAGAATCCGTTCATACGCCTGCGCAACCCCTACTATCCTGGCACACCTATTCAGAATCAAAGCATGTTCTATGGCCGAGAGAAAGAGCTGGAGGAGTTGCAGGAAGACTTTGTCTATTCGACGGCCAATACGGTAGTAGTGCTTTATGGGCAGCGCCGCTCCGGCAAGACGAGTCTGCTTTATAAGCTATTGAACACGCCCATCCTGGAGCCTCATATCCCAGTGCGCGTCGACATGCAGCATGAGACGTTGAATTTTAGTATTGGACGCTTCCTGCGCAACATTGCCTACTATATCATGCGCGAAATGAACAAGCGCGGCATCCAGGTAGAGCTGCCGATGAAAAGTGCGTTTGATGAGGATGCCACCTTTACCCTGGATCTCTTTCTGGATGCAGTCGAAGCGGCGCTGCAGGATCGGAAGCTGGTGATTCTGATTGACGAGTTCGAAGTATTGGAGGAGCAAGTTGTCAGGGGTGAGCTAGACCGCAATATCTTTGTTTACTTGCGCAGTCTGATGCAGGATCGCCGGGGCATCCATTTCCTGCTGGCGGGTACGCACACCATAAAAGAGCTGACAGCAGAATACTGGTCGGTCTTCTTCAATATCGCTAAACATCGCCACATCGCCAAACTGTCGCAGGAGGCGGCCCGCCAGCTGATTACCGAGCCACTTGAGGGACAGCTTGAATTTGACCAATTCGCTATCGAGAAAATTCGCAGGTTATCGGGGGATCAGCCCTACCTGATCCAGCTTATCTGCCATTCACTGGTCCAGCACAGTAACAGCCGGCAGCGAAACTACATAACGATCAACGACGTTAACATTGTACATGAAGGCGTCATGGAGACGGGGAATATCTACTTCAACTGGATCTGGGACCAGGCCAGTAAAGAGGAGCGGGCTTTATTGAGCGTTATTGCGCAAGAGGGCGGAGAAGAGGGAAGGCACGTCTCGCTGATCGATATAGAAAGAACCTACCAGGATAACGCGTTGCCATTCAGGCGAGAAAGAGTATTGAGAGGGCTGCACAACCTACGTGATGGTGACTTTATCAACGAGACTACGCGTGAGAACCGTTATAACATACCGGTGGGATTGACTCGTGCCTGGCTGCGCGATTCGAAGCCGCTCAATCGCGTCATTGTCGAAGAGAACTTGCTGGATATGTAAGCGGAGAGAGAGCGGGCCAGCATTGCCCCCGCCAGCCCGCTCTCTCTGCCGGGGGGTAGTATTCACGGCGCCTCAGTTCTCCAAAGCCGTTGTATTGCTCACAGCATATAATACTTTGTCAAACTTCGTTTGACGGATGCGTTCCCGCGCCGGCCTCTTGTCCAGATCGCCAACTCCGGTCCTCTTGTCCAGACGGCCAACGGCGCTGCCGCGCCTGGCTGCGCCCAGGCCGTCTGTAAGGAAGTCCGCGCGTCTACGAACTGCGTTCGTCAGGCGATCTGCAAGGAAGCGCCTGCACCTCCCAATGCGATTCCTTCAGCTGAAACTTGACGCAGTAATAAGGCGCAAGTGTTCCACGGATTGTTACCAAGATTCGTTCCCAGACGTGATTCGGAACAGATGGGTATCTTGTGCATGCCGTTACACTGGAATTGTAGCAGTAAGTGGAGGAAGGGAAGTAAGGCGATGGGGATTTTCCGCACCAAGTCCGTAGAGCAATCCATTAGAGATACAGAGGAGCCTGAACACCGGCTACGCAAAGCGCTTGGGCCACTCGACCTGATTGTGTTTGGCATTGGCGTCATCATAGGCACCGGCATTTTTGTGCTTACCGGCGTGGCTGCAGCCACCAAAGCCGGGCCTGCCATCTCGCTCTCATTCGTGCTGGCCGGACTTGCCTGTGGATTGGCGGCGCTCTGTTACGCCGAATTCGCCAGCCTGGTGCCTGTTGCCGGAAGCGCTTACACATTCTCATATGCCACATTGGGGGAGTTCATTGCCTGGATTATCGGTTGGGACCTGGTATTAGAATTTCTGGTTGGCGCCTCCGCTGTATCTATTGGCTGGTCGCAATACTTTCGTACCATTCTACAGAGTATCGGCATTATCATTCCACAGCCATTAGCTGGAGGGCAGGGAGCGTTCATGGACCTGCCAGCCATGTGTATTGTGCTCATATTGACAGGTATACTGGTTACGGGCATCCGGCTCAGTTCGCGCTTTAACCTGATTGTGACGGCGATCAAGCTCGCCGTTGTCGCCTTCTTCATCCTGTTTGGTCTCTTCTTCATCAAACCTGCCCACTGGCAGCCGTTCATTCCTCCGGCGCAGGCGCAACTGAGCGCGGCCGGGATCTGGGATACACCTCTGCTACAGCTGATGCTGGGCCTGCCGCAGACGATCTTCGGCTGGTATGGTATTGTTGCAGGAGCCGCAACAGTCTTCTTCGCATATATCGGTTTTGATGTCGTTGCCACTGCGGCCGAGGAGACGCGCCATCCACAGCGAGATATGCCAACCGGCATTATTGGCTCGCTGCTAGTCTGCACAATCCTGTATATAGCGGTAGCGTTAGTCATGACTGGAATTACGCCTTACATACAGCTGAATACGGCGGCGCCGATGGCCACAGCATTTGCCAGCATTGGGCAGACCTGGGCGGCGGGTCTGGTGTCACTGGGCGCAATCTGCGGGTTGACGGCAGTGATTCTCATCTTGATGTTGGGACAGAGCCGGGTTCTATTCGCGATGAGTCGTGATAATCTGCTACCACGCTGGTTCTCCCAGGTCCATTCACGCTTTCGCACACCTTATCGGATTACGATCATTACCGGAATTGTTGTGGCGCTTATCGCGGCCTTTACATCTATTAACGCTGTGGCGGAGCTGGTCAACATTGGCACATTGCTGGCTTTTGTGCTGGTCTCGGTTGGTGTTATCGTTTTGAGGCGCACGCGGCCAGACCTGCGCCGAACGTTCCGCACACCTTTTGTTCCGCTTCTCCCTATCCTCTCGACGCTCATCTGCTTCTATCTGATGTTGGGTCTGCCATTGATCACCTGGGTTCGCTTTGTTGTCTGGCTGGGACTTGGCGTTGTTATCTACTTCTGCTATGGCATTTACCATAGCCGCCTGGCGCGCGCTGGTGTTGACCTGGCCGAGTTCCCCAAAACACTTGAAAAAGAGTAAGCTTGCCGGAGCAGTGGCAGAATGATACACTGAGGGTAAGTCCACCGTCCTTCCACGTTGAACAGGAGAGAGGCACCTATGCCCATTGAGAGACAGCTGCTTATCGCCTCCGTCCTGGTTCTGGTAAGTATTCTGGCAAGCAAGATTTCTACCAGGCTAGGAGTGCCGGCGCTGCTCTGTTTTCTGGGCATCGGCATGCTGGCGGGATCTGAGGGAGTGGGCGGCATCTATTTCGATAATACGGAGCTGGCGCAATCTCTTGGCGTGGTTGCCCTGGCGTTTATTCTTTTTGCCGGTGGGCTGGACACCAACTGGAGCACGGTTCGAGCGGCCCTGTGGCCCGCGTTCTCCCTGGCTACGATCGGTGTTATATTGACGACCGTTTTAGTAGGGCTCTTTAGCTTCTTTGTGCTCAAGCTTTCTCTGCTGCAGGGTTTGTTGATAGGAGCGATCATCTCCTCCACCGATGCGGCGGCGGTGTTTAGCGTTCTGCGGGCGCAGGATCTCAAGCTGAGAGGACGGCTGGCGAGCATTCTGGAACTGGAATCGGGCAGCAATGATCCGATGGCGGTTTTCCTGACCATTGGCCTGACTGAACTTATCGTTACTCCTGATCAGTCTCCGCTGGTGTTGATACCGCTTTTTTTCCAGCAGATGTTTATTGGAGCGCTCTGCGGGCTGCTTTGCGGCTGGTGTGCTGTCCTGGTCATCAAGCGTCTACATCTCGATGTAGAGGGACTTTATCCAGTGCTCACGATAGCCCTGGTAATTTTCATCTACGGCCTGACAGCGACATTGAAAGGCAGTGGTTTTCTGGCTGTGTATATCGCGGGCATTCTGCTTGGCAACCATCCGCTGCGCCAAGCTGATTCGCTGACTCGCTTCCACGATGGGTTAGCCTGGCTGATGCAGATTGCTATGTTCCTGACACTCGGCCTGCTCGTTTTTCCCTCCCGCCTGCGAGATGTCATGATCGGTGGCCTGCTCATTGCGCTCTTTCAGATCTTCGTTGCGCGCCCGGCCAGTGTGTTCATATCGCTGCTGCTGGCACGGCTGGGCCTGGGGGAGAAGCTCTTTATCTCATGGGTGGGGCTGCGTGGGGCAGTGCCTATTGTGCTGGCAACGTTCCCTCTGCTGGCGGGGGCACCCAATGCCTCGTCGCTCTTCGACCTGGTATTTTTTATCGTGCTGGCCTCTGTGCTTTTGCAGGGAACGCTTATTCCTTTTGTGGCTAGATGGCTCAAGGTAACAGTTTCCGCTGTATAAGGGACCTGTAACTTCTCATGCATACTTACGTACATCACAATAGGGCTAGCGAATTTCTACAGAACTGTGGTAAGCTTTAGCAGGTTAACGGCATTTTTTATCGCAATTCAAGATGACCAAGGAAGAGGAGAGCTTCAGACATGTCGATGCAATCAGAGGAGCGGTCCGGTTATGGGCGATATGAAGGCGGCTCTGGCTATACGCAGCAAGCGTATGAGCCAGTACAGCAGCCACAGGCAGCATATGACAATAATATGGTGGAGGCCATCGCGCAGCGCGTGGCACAATTAACGAGCACGGGTACGGGGCACGATAAAATCCGTCACTCGCAGCAGCATACTATTCCGATCATGGGGATGCGCCTGGCGCTGGCCATCGTCTCCGTTGTTATCATGATACCGTTGACTGCCATCGCGCTACTGGCGGTGGGAGGCTTTGGTGGCTACTTGATTTTCGGGGCGCTGTGTGTTTTTCTGATCATAATTAATGCAATCTTTAATTACTCGTAACGACTACCTCTAAAGTAAAAAAGCCAGCGAGCTATGTGTTTGGATTTCTGGTTTTGCCGCGCAACGGGAGCAGCAATTCGTTGAGATGGCAGGCTATCCGCGCATAGCTTTGTTTTTATCTTTTCAGGGCATAGAGGGAATGGGAATTATTTGATCTGCTTAAACACGTCGGGATAGTTGGGGATTGACCTCCACTGGCTGGAGGGCCAGAAGACCAGGGTGGCTTTCCCGATAATGTAGTTTTTGGGCACGGTCCCCCACTTGCGTGAATCTTCACCTTCCTGGCGATTGTCGCCCATGACAAAATACTGATCCTGGGGTACCGTCCATTCTCTGGCGCTGGGATTAAAAGGATTGTTCACGTAGGGTTCATTTAATTGAACGCCGTTGACCCACACATGCGAGCCATCTGTGCTGACCTTATCGCCGGGGATGCCGATCACGCGTTTGATGTAAACTTTTGTGGTGTCATAGGGGAAATGGAACACAATCACGTCGCTGCGCTCTGGTGGGTGGAAAAGGTACGCGACCTTGTTCACGAGTATATAGGAGTTCTGGTTCAGGGCTGGTGTCATGCCAGGGTCGTTCACGCTATACGTCTGGATGGTAAAGCGCAGAGCCAGAAAGATGACTATGGTTAATGCTAGTAGTTCGACGATATCGCGTACCAGGTGTGGACGTTTCAACGATCTATCCTTTTGAGTGAAATATGCAGAACTATTCTCACAGGTAATTATAGCGAATGTTTATTCTCAGCACTACATTTTGAGACTTATTGGTAGGGGATGCGACACGATTCTTTTTCTCTGCTACCTGGCCCGCAAAAGAGTTTTCTTCCTTGCCTCCACTTCTCGCAGTCCTCTTGTCCAGACGGCCAACGACGCTGCCGCGTCTGGCTGCGCCCAGGCCGTCTGCAAGGAATCACCTGCGGCGGCTCGTGGGGGAAGGAAAAGAATCGGGGGGGGGGGGG
>JAFMRP010001220.1 GCA_017354095.1 Ktedonobacteraceae bacterium | reverse complement strand
CATCCTGACCGGACACGTACACGCTTTTTCCCACCCACCGCTACTGAACCCTGCGGATTTTCCCAAATTTCTTGCCTCCGGCCAACTCCGTCATAATTACATTTTTACTGAAGGTAATGTTCTATATTGACATATGGGTGATATCTTTCCTATACTAGTGCTAAGCTAATTCATAAATAAACACATCCATTCTTTCTCCAGCAGAAAGAGCTCAACAATTTCAATTTTCAGAGGAGGGACATGACGAATCGCATCACGATTGCTCGCACTTCGCACCTCCCCTGGAAACTACCCTTCTCGGTCCCCTGGAATCACCAGGTACGGACATCTCGGGCAAAATTACACACCTCCCCCTATTTCACCCCTGGAGAGGTCTTGCCCACCATACACCAGCCTGTTGCCAAACTGGCACAGTAGCAAAAATATTTCTTAGGGTGGTCAGCAGGCGACGCCGCCTATGCTACCTACCCCCTTCAAAAGGAGAAGTCTATTTTGGGAGTCAAGTTTGAGGAGGTCGTAAAAACCTACCAGAGTGGCCGCCCCGCAGTACATAAGCTTTCGCTCGAAGTTCAAACGGGCGAATTGCTCGTCATGATCGGCCCCTCCGGCTGTGGCAAAACAACAACCCTCCGCATGGTCAATCGCCTGGAGCAGCCAACCAGCGGCACCATCTACGTCAATGGTCACGACGTGCGCAGCTATAATCCTATCGAACTGCGCCGGGGCATCGGCTATACCATTCAACAAACCGGGCTGCTGCCCCATATGACGGTCGAACAGAACATCGAACTGGTGCCTCGCCTGCTCAAGTGGGACAAAAAACGTCGACAACAGCGAACCCACGAGTTGCTGGAGCTCGTGAATATGAGCTATGAAACCTTCGCCCACCGCTATCCACGTCAGCTTTCCGGCGGCCAGCAGCAGCGCATCGGCGTCCTACGCGCCCTGGCCGCTGATCCCCCGGTTATCCTGATGGATGAGCCGTTTGGCGCCCTGGACCCCATCAGCCGCGAGTCGCTCCAGACCGAATTGAAACACTTGCAGGCAAAACTGCATAAAACCATTATCTTTGTTACCCACGATATCGATGAAGCGATGCGCCTGGGCGACCGCGTCGCTATCCTGCGTGATGGACACCTTCTCCAGGTCGCGACCCCCACAGAACTGGCACAGGCACCGCAAGATGAGTTTGTCGCGAAATTCCTGGGCCGCTTTCTCTCATCCTCTCAATCACCCGTCGCTTCCATACAACAACTCATACAAACAGGCGAGTTGCATGTCCTGCTAGAACTGCCCTCCGGGGAGCGCGTTGTGCAAATAGGCGATGTTCCTTCCTGGTTCCTGATCGACGAGCGCGGGGTCCTCAAAGGAATCACTTACCAGATGCCCGAAGATGCCCAACGCTGTGAGCAAACACTCTGGCATGAGCCTGTAGCCGTGCGCGAGACGGATACGCCAGACATCGCTCTGGATCAACTGGCCCTGGAAGATACCAGCTCATTGCCCGTGATCGATACAGAACACCGCCTGACGGGCATTATCTCGCATCGTTCGGCTATTAAGGCGCTGTCGAATACGGTGGGGAGGCACGCGCTATGAGCCAGGATGACTTTTGGAGCTTATATGGTACCCGCATCCTGGATAGCCTGAGTCAGCATCTGTTTCTAACAGGTGCCGCGCTCGCTCTCGGTATCCTGATCGCTATCCCGCTCGGTATTCTCTTGACGCGCTTCCCTCGCTGGGCCGAGCCGGTTATCACGGTAGCATCAATTCTTCAGACGATCCCAAGTCTGGCGTTTCTAGCGCTGGTTCTGCCGTTTCTTGGCATTGGCACATTACCCGCCCTGGCGGTGCTCTTCCTCTACTCACTGCTGCCCATCCTACGCAATACCTACGTCGGAGTGCGCTCGGTTGACGCCGCGCTGGTCGATGCCGCGCAGGGACAGGGCATGACTTCATGGGAGGTCCTGACCATGGTGGAATTACCACTGGCGGCGCCCGTTATCGTGACCGGCATCCGCCTTTCAGCGGTGTACCTGGTGAGTTGGGCCACTCTGGCAGGGCTTATTGGCGCTGGCGGGCTGGGCGACCTGATTTTTGCCGGCCTCGATAGCTACGATGCCACCCTGCTCATGGCGGGAGCCATTCCAACAGCGGTGCTGGCGCTGCTTATCGGGTTTGGCTTCGGGCTTGTCCGGCGCCTGGTAACGCCCCGTGGTCTCAGGAAGGAGGCACAGGCACAATGGACTTAAGCCTGCCCTATATCGCTCAATTAACGTTCCAGCATCTCTTTCTCT
>JAFMRP010000267.1 GCA_017354095.1 Ktedonobacteraceae bacterium | reverse complement strand
CGCAGTACGGGTGCCATTTTGACCGAGCAGCGTCCGGCGACGATCATCAGGTCAGCCTGGCGTGGTGAAGCGCGATAGACTTCTGCGCCGAAGCGGGCAAGGTCGAAGCGGTCGCCGCTGGTGGCCATCATTTCGATGGCGCAGCAGGCCAGGCCAAAGAGGGCCGGCCAGAGAGAGGAACTGCGTCCCCAGCCGATGACTTTGTTCACCTGTGTCGTGATGATGCCGAAGCCGCCATCCTTCTGGTGGACCACCAGTTCACGACGTGGTGTCTGTACATTAGAGAAAGATTGTACTGGCTCCCAGGGATTTTTTACTCCCATGAAAATGCTCCCTTCCGCCAAACGTAGATGTAGCCCACCGCCAAGACGACTAAGAACACAAGTAGTTCGATCAATCCGAACAACTGTAACTGGCGGAGCAAGACGGCGAGGGGATAAAATGAAACAATTTCGATATCAAAAGCGATAAAGAGCATACCTGTCAAGAGGTACTTGACAGGGAAGCGACGTCTGGGCGCTTCAATTTCTTGAATGCCACATTCGTAGGGTGCCAGCTTCTCCGGTGTCGGCTTTTTCGGGCCTATGATGGCGGTAACCACCATGACCAGTGCGCCGAACAGGATGGCCAGCGTTACCATGATCAAAATAGCCTGTGTTCCCATGGATGGGACCTATCCTTCATCTTTTTTGCGGTGCCATTGATTTGAAACGCCGCCCGAGGCGGCGAAGGAGAGAAAAAGGGCTGAGACTGTTAGAGCAGCCGGGGCCCTTGTATCCCCACTCTGGACCGAGTATTGATAGAAAATAGCTAGTGTCTTAAGTACACTTCCTCACGATGTATTGTAGTACAGTGAGGCAGGTGTGTCAAACCTGGGATTGCCTGTCCCGTGGCGCCTGCGGCAGCATAGAAAAAGGGATTGGGGGAAGGAGACGGAGGGCACGGGATCGGTCGGGCGGCGAGCCGGATAGCCTCCGCAAGGGGGTCCTACATTTCTCCGCTGGCAAGAGAGGAGTGAGGAGAAGTGTGCAGGGCCCGGTGGGGAGCCTGATGAAGTTTTACAAATTACCCTGGTATACATAGAGAGCGGGCGGATCGGCAGGTCACGAGCCGGCCCTCCACAAGGGAGGGCCCTACAGTTCCCAAGGGCATGGGTTGGTTGCGATAAGCGCCTATGGTTTTTGTTTGGTGGCGATAGTTTTGCGCACGATTTCGATGAAGTCGGGCTTGAGGCTGGCGCCGCCGACAAGGGCGCCGTCGATGTCGGGATGAGCGACGAATTCGCCAATGTTGGCGCCGGTAACGCTGCCACCGTAGAGAATGCGCAGGGATGCCGCGGCTTCAGGGCCATACATATCGTGATAGAGTTTGCGTATGAGATGGATGACCTCGCCGGCTATTTTAGCGGTGGCGGCCCGACCGGTGCCAATGGCCCAGATCGGCTCGTATGCTATGACAACCTCGCCCGCTTTCTCAGCCGGGAAGTTGCTAAGACTGGCCTGGACTTGAGCACGGATAACCTCCTGCGTCGCGCCGGATTCGTACTGCGCGAGATTTTCGCCGATGCAGACGATGGGGCGTAGATTGTGCTTAAAGGCAGCCTGGACTTTGCGGTTCACCACCTCGTCGGTTTCAGCAAAGTAGGTGCGGCGTTCGGAGTGGCCAAGGATAACGTTGGAGCAGAGTTCGCGCACCATAGCGGGAGAGAGTTCTCCGGTATAGGCGCCCTGCTCCTCAAAGTACATATTTTGCGCGCCGAGTTCGATGCGCGGTGCCGGCATAGCGTCGGTGACTTCGCGGACGGCCGGCAGCGAGATGGCAGGTGGGCAAAGGATGCAGAGTATATCCTGATAGCCACGCGTCAACTGGCCCAGTTCTGGCAAAATCTCCATGGCAAAGGCAGAGGCCTGTTTGGGGCCATAGTTCATTTTCCAGTTGCCGGCAACGATGGCGGTTCGTGATTGAGCCATGAGTGGTACCTCTTTCATTTATCCTGGAGGGCGGCAACGCCGGGTAGAACGCGACCCTCAAGGAACTCAAGGGAGGCCCCGCCGCCAGTTGAGACGTGGGTCATGCGATCGGCGGCGCCAGCCTGCTCAACGGCCGCGGCGGAATCACCGCCTCCGATGATAGTGGTAGCACCAGCGTTGGTGCGATCAGCCAGCATGGCGACAGTAGCGTTGGTGCCAGCGGCGAAGGCGGGCATTTCCGCCACGCCGAGCGTGCCATTCCAGACGATGGTCTGAGCATTGCTGAGTGCTACACGAAAACGCTCGATGGTGGCAGGGCCGATATCAAGGATGCGCCAGCTGGTGGGAACCTGGTCAGCCGGTGCGACTTTGTGATTAGCATCGGCGGCGAAACGATCAGCGATGACGACATCGGGGGGCAGCAGGAATTCGGTGCCTTGCTGGCGGGCCTGCTCTACCAGATCGCGAGCCACATCGACCTTGCTTTCCTCGAAGAGTGAGTCGCCAATTTCGTAGCCCTGCGCTTTGAGGAAGGTGTTGGCCATGCCGCCGCCGATCAAGACGCGATCAGCGATACTGATGAGGCGATTCAGAACGGCGATTTTGTCGGAAACTTTAGCACCGCCGACAATGGCCGCGAGGGGGCGGCGCGGGTTCTCCAGGGCGGAACCGAGAAAATTGAGCTCTTTTTCCAGCAGGAAACCAGCGACAGCGGGCAGATAGTTAGCGACGCCCGCGGTCGAGGCATGAGCGCGGTGGGCGGTGCCAAAGGCGTCATTGACATAGATTTCACCCAGCACGGCCAGCTGGCGGGCAAAATCGGGGTCGTTTTTCTCTTCCTCTTTATGGAAGCGTAGATTTTCGAGCAGCAGCACCTGGCCGGCGCGCAAGGCTTTTGCCTGGGACTCGACCTGGGGGCCGACACAGTCGTCAGTGGTCTGGATGGGCAATTGTAGCAACTCGCTGAGGCGGCTGGCAACGCCCGCCATGCGCAACTTGTCGACGACCTTGCCATCGGGCCGGCCCAGGTGAGACATGAGCACCACGGCCGCGCCCCGTTCCAGCAGATAGCGAATAGTGGGCAGAGCGGCAACGATACGGGTATCGTCGGTGATACGCCGCTCCGCATCGAGGGGAACATTGAAGTCCACACGCACGAGGACGCGCTTCCCCTGGACATCTATATCGCGAACGGTTTTCTTATTCATAAGCTATATTTTTCCTCAGCGAGAAGGCATAATGCTAAAATACGATCCGGGCGTGTTGTAGGAGGATGAAAACTCCACAAGCTGCTCCAGAGGGGGACTAATGCAATCTCGCGAAATGATGTAATCGGGAAAGAGGTAAAGGGCGCGAATGGGCAACCTCAAGGCCCCCCTCCACAACCTGACCACCTCTTGCCCCTACGGACCCGCAGCGGCTATCTCACTGAAGCACCTCATGCGAGGTGCTTCAGTGAGATATGTTTTAGAAGCCTTTCTGGCCGATGAAGTTGGTCAGGTCGGCGATGCGGGAGGAGTAGCCCCACTCGTTATCGTACCAGGCGATGACTTTAATCATATTGCCGCCCAGGACCATCGTAGAGAGGCCATCGACGATGGATGAGTGCGAGTCGCCACGAAAGTCGGTGGAGACGAGAGGCTCATCGGTATAGGCGAGAATACCTTGAAGCGGGCCAGCCGCCGCCTCTTTGAAGGCATTATTGACGGCATCTTTGGTTGTCTCTTTACGCGTAGTGATGACAAAGTCAACCACCGAAACCGTCACGGTTGGCACGCGCAGGGACATGCCATCGAAACGGCCTTTGAGTTCAGGGATCACCAGGGCCAGGGCGCGAGCGGCGCCGGTTGTTGTTGGAATGATATTGGCGCCGGCAGCGCGAGCGCGGCGCAGGTCTTTGTGGACCTGGTCGAGAATGCGCTGGTCGTTGGTATATGAGTGGATGGTATTCATCAGACCGCGCTCGATGCCGAAGGCGTCGTTGAGCACCTTGGCGGTTGGCGCAAGACAGTTGGTGGTGCAGGAAGCGTTGGAAATGATATTGTGCTTCGCAGGATCGTACATATGATCATTGACGCCTAGCACGATGGTCAGGTCCTCGCCTTTGGCGGGCGCGGAAATAATGACTTTTTTGGCGCCACCCTTCAGGTGGGCTGCGGCTTTATCGGCATCAGTGAAGAAGCCCGTTGATTCGACAACGAGATCGACGCCGAGGTCGCCCCAGGGGATCTGGGCCGGATCGCGTTGAGCGATGACTTTGATGCGGTGACCGTTGACGATCAGGGCATCTTCGGTGGCCTCGACTTCGCCGGGGAAGTGGCCATAGGTGGAATCGTATTTTAGCAGGTGAGCGTTAGTCTGTGTGTCGGTCAGATCATTGATGGCAACGACCTCGACCTCCTGGGGGTGGCGCTCCATGATAGCTTTCATTGACTGGCGCCCGATACGTCCGAAACCGTTGATTCCTACGCGTAGAGTCATTCCATTTGCTCCTTATTATTACGTGATGCCTTTCCCAATTATTACGTGATGCCTTCCCAATGGTTTGCCGGAACGAGATGTTCGACTGGTGGTGCCATCACAAGGTCTTGACGCCCGGTGTGTTCGCTGTTCCACTCAAAGGAAAACATCGGGAATGTTTGTTAGAGAGATACTCAATGAAGGGGGATAGGCGTCTGCCTGCCCTATGCCTTCAGGTTACAGGGTATCACTACTTGGCGGAACTGACAAGGTAGTAATATGCATGATATGGTGTATTTTAGACGTTCATATTGTACATGATTGTACGGTGAAGTTTCATGTATTGCCAGCGGGTTGGATAGGAATGACGCCGATGGAGAAGCGGATGAACTCGTCGGTGTAGCCGAAGCCGGAGCCGGGAACGCCCGCGATGCCGATCTTTTCAAAGAGCGAGAAGGCATCCTCGCCGGGACTCAGTTTGCTCCAATTGTAGACAGTGGCGTCATCATCGATATAGACCTCATCGAAGAGGGGTTGTTTCCGGTTGAGGGTATTTAATTGATCGATGAGCTGTCGTCGGCGCAGGCGGTAGAAGTTGCGCAGTTTCTCGGCCAGCCAGGGGCGGGATTGTATGAGGCGATAGTAGGCCATAAAGCGCAACTGCCATTCGCCGGGCAGAGAGGCCATGGTATTGGTCCAGCAAGGCGAGATGGCGGAGGCGATAGAGGGATCGCCGCACGTAACCCAGCCGAGGCGCTCACCCGTGAGCGTAAAGGTTTTCGAGAAGCTGCTGATGAAGATAGTGTGGTGCAGGACGTCGGGAGCGGAGAATGTGGCCATGCGGGCCTGATCTTCGTCTGGCTTGCCGGTGCCGATATAGGCGAGATCGGCCAGGGTATAGACAACGTGGCCCTGTTCACGGTGACGGCGCAGCACGGCTTGCAGGTCATTCAGTTCGGAGGGGGTATAGGCAAAGGTTGTGGGATTGTTGGTGACCGTGAGGTAGATGAGGTGGATATCTGGAGCGTTGCGTAAAATCTCGTCGAGCTGCGCGCCGGTAAGCTTGAACCGATTGTGTGGATCCGTCTGGAAGGTATGCAGGCGATAGCCATTGGAGCGGGCCTGCCACTCCGGAACCCCGAAGCCAGGCTCGGGGAAGAGGATAGCGAGGTCGGCGGTATTACGTGAACGATACAGAATGGCCATGCCACGTAAAGCCTTATCGAGACCATCCATAGCGCCCAGGCTGAGGTAGAGTTGCTCGTAGTTGACCGGCAAGCCCCATTGTCGCATATCCTGGGCGAGCCAGGAGCGCAGGACGGGATTGCCAACGCCGTAGATATCGTAGATGCGGGGGTCATAGTTGTTTTTGAGCAGGAGGCGCTCGCATTCCATAGCCTGCTCATGCAGCCAGTGATGGGTCTCTCCGGTAGCTGTGTAGCCGTGCAGCTCCTCGCCGGGCAGGGCGACACCCAGTTCATCGGCGAGCATGCGATAGTCGGTAGGGCCGCCGGGTGTACCGGGGCATTCGGTCACCCGGCGCAGATTGACATCCCCGATAGTGCGGTTGGTAATTTCGCTCTGGATAATGGTTTCAGAGAGGCCCTGTTTGCGGCATGCCTGTTCCAGTTCGGCGACAATGCGAGCCATAACGCGAATCGGGCCGGGGCCGGCCTGGATGTGTGGTCTATAGTGATGAATCAGCTCGCGGCGGAGCTGTTGAAGTATTGCACGCTGTTCCTGCAACGGTAGTGTAGAGGCAGGGGACGACCCTACAGAATTGTTGTGGGTAACCACCAGTTGCGCTCCCTTCATGTGCGCACCACGTGGTGCGTCTTCCTAACGGAGAGGCTGCCAGTCCACCTTGACTGGCCTCTAGATAAAGTGTAGCACACGCAATTTGCCGGAGACAAGAGAGATGAAAGTGCCGAAAGACACGAGAACGATGAGGCGCGTAGCCGGCCTCCCGCAAGGGGTGGCCCTACATTTCCCGTGGGCATGAGCAAGGTATACCAGAATGATTTGTCAATGTTCATATTGTTAGGGGTGAAATTCCCGTACGAAACCCTTCACAACCCTTCACGCGGCTCCCGAGGCCGATGCAACCCTTCACCAAACCCTTCACCGACCCTTCACAACCCTTCAACCCTTCACACTCTCTGCATGCCGAGGAAGG
>JAFMRP010001219.1 GCA_017354095.1 Ktedonobacteraceae bacterium | reverse complement strand
CGTCCTCTTTGATGACGGTACTTTTCACAAAGTGGGTTTGCAGATTGGCCGTCACCCCTTTCGCCATCAAGACGGCCATTTCCGATCCGCCGCCAGTGCGCACAAAATCTGGTGGCGTGCCGGAAGCCAGCATCGCCGTCAGGCGTGTCTGGTCGAAAGTAAGAAATTTGGCGGTGATGGAGCCCTTATGTAACTCATTAAAAGAGTTGACATAATAAGCCTGGGAGGGAGGGAGTGTCCCTGTAAAGCTGGTTGGTTGTAGTTCACCCTGGTTGTACATCACCGTGATGGTAACTGGTCCCGATGAAGATCCTGGTGAGCTGCAAGCGTCGAGCAGTATCCCTGCCCCTGCCACGGTGCCTACGGCTGCGGCTGCCCGCAGGAATTGACGACGATTGAGGTGAGATGAGTTGCGCGTGTCCATAAAAAATAGATCCTCCTCTGTGTCGAAACATGCGGTGTATCGAACATACGCCATTGCCTGACTTCGCAAGATCTCTGACCGGGATTGCTGCACGCACCCTGTCGCCATTTGACAGAAAAAGTCGAAACACCTCTGTTTCGTTTACCTTTTCATGACATAGCAAATATCGATGGCTCCTGCCTGTTTGTTACTGTTGTCATGAAAAGGTAATCAAGAAAAACACCTGTTGAACTGGTGAATCCCCCGCTTTGCTCAACACGGCGAGCGCCTTCGAGGTTACAATGATGGATCAAAAACACTAACGGCGATTGCACCAATCATAACATCTGAATATTTAACATGTCAAGAGGAAACTGATTGATTTGTTACCATAGCATGGTGGTCAAGGAAGAGGAACAGCCCGTACACAGCCACCTGATTTTGACTGGATCTGTATGTATTGCTTATGCAGATTTCACGACTGAAAAGCATCCCTTGACATGACATAGCTATGGATGTTATTATGCCAATGTACCTTCCTTCCGGCCAAACAGGGAGAGAGGGGAATCAGCCCGAGCACTCTGGCACAAACTTCTTGTCTGAGCGTATCTTCTTGCTTTTCCAGGTTCTATTTTCCATGTCATAACTACGGGCTGGTCGGACAAAGTCGTTCCACGCCGCTGGTGGCGTTCTGTTGTCTTACGCCGTCGTTCCCTGGCCAGAACTGGTTCGCCGGATGTTCTCAGGTACTTCAAAAACAAGGTCATTGGCACAAGCGGATGACCTTGTGCCTGCATGGGTGCAGGAATCACCTCACAACAGAGATCACGTGAACGATAGCGAGCTATCTCAAACGTATCTCGTGAGTAAAGAAAAGGAAGGAACGAGAATTCCATGATGGAACCAACTACAAAGAGAGTAGCCAGGATACAGAGGCTTCCGCTCCCTCTCTATGTGCTCCTGACTCTGGTCCTCCTGGCAGGTGGGGGAGGGCTCACCTTCATTCATCCTCGCGCTGCTCATGCTGACACGACCTGGAGCGCTACCCTGGGTGCCAATCCTGTTTGGAACGGCCTGCAATGCTCGGGGGGAGACGGTGGGGCAGACGCGGTTGTCACTCTCGGTGATGTCTCAGCCTGGCAGACCATCCCGGCGAATAACCAGGTCGATTACATCTATTGCAAAGTGACAGATACTTCTTTTCCTTTCCCGCACGCTGTGACCGTCACGGTCAACTACTGGGATGGACCATCGAATGGGTCCTACGTCCTCCAGTACGACTCCACCGGTGGTGCTTATTCGCCCGCAGAGGCTGTGAGCATGACGGGCACAAGCCTCTGGATGACCCATACCTTCACCCTCTACGATGCCAGTTTTGCCGGTGAGGAGAACAATGGGGCGGACTTCCGTATTGCCACCGAAAACAATGCTCCTGTTGGAGTGGCTGTCTCGCAGATTACTGTTGCCCTGTCCAATGTTCCGGCTCCGCCAGCCATTCAACAGGCGCAGTCAGGCAATGTCTTCCTGCCGGGACAGACGCCGACCTTCAATTTCACCACCACAACCGGCAGCGTCAACTACCAGGTCTACAACGCTGACAACAACCTGGTTGCTTCCGGGGCTGCTCCGGCAACGAGCGGGAAAGGCAGTATCACGGTGAAGGGGCTCCCGTACGGCAACTATACCCTGGTGGCCGCTTCCGATAACAACGGGACGCTCTCTCCACCAGTCATGAATGCCTTCGGGGTGATGCCTGCCGCCATATCTCCCAACCGCGCCTCGCCATTTGGCGCAGTGATCCATATCGACCAGGGCCAGGATCCACAGTTTCAGGGTCTGTTGAGCAACGTTGGGCTCGCTAACCTGCGCGGTCTTGGACCTCTCCCTACCTGGTCT
>JAFMRP010001218.1 GCA_017354095.1 Ktedonobacteraceae bacterium | reverse complement strand
GCACCTGCAGCCTGCGCGCCGCCAGATCACTGTCCTTGAAAAGATATGGCATATGTTTTGCCTTTCTCTAGTGTTGCTCTATCTTATTGTAGTGGATTGATCGCCTTCATGTGAAGCGTGCGCCGCCTGCGGCGGCGCATGGAGAAAGTACGCAGGAGGGCTGGCGCCCTCCTGCACCTCCCACTTCTATATTCTTCAACTGGTAGCAGGGTATACGACGGTAGGAACGCAAATGTGCAGCGGGGAAGAAGAGGAAGAGGATCCAAAAATGCGCTATACTGGGAAATATTTCAATAGCGAGGTTTTTTGATGATAGAAGCAACTAATGACCCGCAGAAGATAGGCCCGGCCCTTCACTGGATTGTCTCGCTGCTCAATCGCCACAACATTACCTACCAGATTGTGGGCGGTCTGGCAGCCAAAGCCTACGGGGCCAGCCGCCCACTGGTTGACATCGATATTTACGTCCAGCTTAATAATGAGCAGACCCTTCAAGCGCTGCTAGAGGAGGTGCGACCCTATGTAGTGCGCGAGTATGGGCCTCATCGCAGCGCTTCCTGGGATATCATGTATATGGCGCTCGACTATCATGGCATATATATCGATGTTGCTGACTCAGCCGGAGCGCGCTTCTATAATCATCGCGATGGTCGTTGGGAAGAGCAGGGGATTGATTATACACGTTCTACCTGGCAGACCCTGTATGGTGTCGAGATAGCGGTAATGCCACGTGAAGAGCTACTGGCCTACAAGGCAATGCTGCAACGTGAGGTTGACCGGCAAGACCTGGCAGAGATAGGGGATCAAGGGTAGAACCTATTGTGGCATAAACGATAACCAATTCTAGCCTGCGGCGTAGATATAGGAGGATCAACCAGACTAACTTATGCCGTAAAAAATTTTGATACATGGAAGGTAGTGTTTATGCATTCTCGCTTTTACCAGGCACCGGGGCTCGATATCGAGCGGATAGCGCGCGACCTGATGAGCGCGCTGCAGGCGGAGGGATACCAGGTACAGCAGTTTGGCAATAAAGAGCAGATGGCGGTACAGATGCGCAAGGGAGGGGACTTCGAGGCTTTTCTTGGTTTGCAGGCTGCTCTCACAGTGACGCTGCAGAAATCGCCAGAAGGGGTGGTTGCGGTAGCGGGCCAGCAAAAATGGTTGGATAAGGCAGCGGTTGGAGCCATCGGGCTTTTCTTCCCGCCGCTCTGGCCGCTGACACTTACCGCTGGCGTGGGAGTTTTCCGCCAGGCGGGGATCGAGGCCGAGATTTTCCAGCTGCTGGACACGATCGTGATGAGGCAGCAGGCGAATGTAAATATTGGGGAGGTGCCGCCTCATATGCAGCCGCCGCAGGGCTTTCCAACTCAGGGAGTGCCACCACAGGGGCCTCCTCCGGGATTCCGTCCGTCGTGGCCGTGGCAGCATGGTCCCGCTGCCGGACCACAGGCACCGCGCTGTCCCAACTGCCATGCTGTGAGTGAGCCGGGGGATCGCTTCTGCTCTCATTGCGGCACATCGTTGGAAGCGCAGGCAGTCAGGCAGTGTCCCAGGTGCCAGGCACCGCTCAGGCAGAATACGACATTCTGTACGCGCTGTGGCACACAGATCACGCCGGAGCAGTCTCAGGCGGGTGAACCGCGACCGGCAGCAGAGCCAGCAGCCCCGAGCGCTGGTGCTGAGCAGCACGAGGAGCAGGGCAGCGAGCCTGAGCAGGGGTAAGTATCGCGCGCCGCCCCACGGGGCGGCGCGCAAAATCCGAAACGTGGCAACCAAACGCCCGTCAAGTATATATACACTATTGTTATATAGATGAAAAGGGGCCTGGAGGGAAAGATGTGCCGGGCGGGCTGATATTGGGTGGGGAAATTCGGAAAACGATGTAAAAAACCCGTCATATGTGACGCAGCCGCTTCCCAGGCCGATTCAACCCGTCACAAACCCGTCACATGTGACGCAGCGGCTCCAGAGGCGGATTGAGAGGAATCACGCTGCATTCATGTATTTGCACACAATAATGAAATTTTACTGGAGTAGAGCCCTGCATTTCCCGAGGGGAGATGCAGGGCGTTTTTGGGGTGTTAAAGTTTGACGACGTAGTTGACGCGGCCTTGAATGAGCTGGGGGCCTTTGCGGGCGCGGGGGAGCGCTGGAATCGCGGAGGATTTCAGGGCTGTCGCCTGTTCGCCATTATCGCCGTACCAGGAGAGCAGCAGCGTGTCGTTTTCCTGAAGCAGCATGGTCAGGAGCACGCGGTCGTGTTCTTGCAGATCGGTAGTTACCACGCCGGCAGTAG
>JAFMRP010001217.1 GCA_017354095.1 Ktedonobacteraceae bacterium | reverse complement strand
AGTTCTTCACGCACGATGGTGACATCTGGAGGCGCATCGATGCCTAGCTTGACACGCTCCCCCTCCACCGCGAAGATGGAGACGGTAATGGCCCCAGAGAGCACCAGACGTTCTCCAGCTTTTCTTCGCAAAATGAGCATGCTACTTCTCCTTATTTTTGAACAACAGGATCAGACGGTTTGATCATGATCCTTGGGATTGCGCTCACGTCTTGTTCCCTCTTGGAAAGCGTGGGGCGTGCGCGCTTCTTCAGGACGGTTCCTTCACCCAAGACAGAAGCGTTGCGGGCACTGCGGTCACATGGGCCTGATGAGAGGAGGAAAACTCCTTTTGGCAGAGCTGCAGAGCCAGCATGTGCGCTTGCTGCTCATGCTCAGCAAGCAATGCTGCCGAGACGTGAATGGATTGCCCATATCCTGCGTGGGTGCGTACGGCAAAGAGGGAAACGGCGTATCACGTTTTCATGGCCTTCATTCTTTCTGCATGGGGATCATCAACCAGACAGCACATGACCACCAGGATCTCGCCATGGATGGCAGATTGGCGTCATGTGGCACAAAAAGAAAGAGAAGCAAGCGGGGCATGTTCACTCACTTCTCTTTTCATGCAACGTTATTGCCCGTCTACATGATGGTCGTCTTTCCGTATCTCTTCTTTTTCCTCCTCCATCCGTTCGAGCTGGGCACCTATGACATCGATGGTCTGGGCTTCTAGTGGTGCGATGGCTCCCTCGATCTGCTGGGCTTCTGCTTCCAGAGAGGCAAGCACGTGGCGCGCTTCATCCATCTCGTGCTGCATCTGACTCCAGGGGAAGGCGTAGCAACGCGCATAGGCCCGCACCAGTCCAGGGATCTGGCGCCGACAGAGCACCATCATGACCAGGATCACCACCAACCACACGAGACGGAGGTGGCTCATGAGCATGATGAGAACCACGATGGCGACGATGGTAAGGAGACCCACTCCCAGCATCCGGGACATGGCCCATTTGCGGGTCCTTCCCAGGGTATCCAGGTGGTGCTGGCTCTCCATCCGATCGTGCTGGAGTTCCTGTGCTTGCTGCTGGAGCGTCTGAAGTCGTGTGCGCTCCTCAAACGTGAGTCCACTTTCATGAAGACCCGTCCCACAATCGGGACAGACCACATGGTTCGCCTTCGTCCACCGCCCACAGTGGGAGCACTGGACCTGCAGCGGCTTGTGGCAGAAGCCACAGAACCGATCGCCAGAGCGGACGATCCGATGGCAAGATGAGCAGGGGAACGTGGAATAGGAAGACGGGACCGCTGAATGATTCCGGTGTTTCATGGTGAAATCCCTTTCATCGCCTTCGCAGGCGTCTTGGCACGGGCAGAGCGATGCAAGGGCCACAGAATCATCCGTATGCGGTTGTGGTAACACCTCCTTTCATCGCATCACTCGCGCTGGTGCTTTCTCATCTCAGGGACCAACATTGACGAGGGGTCCCTTTTCCTCGTGTGTCACCAAGCTGTATACCCTATGTACGACGGCCTCGGGTGACTCCAACTTACCCTCAAGCTGGCGAGAACAGGTCTGGTGTCTCTTTACCATGAAACATCCATGGCACCCATCCCCATATCTCTTCGTTCACCAACGGATCGGGGTGAAGCGATACATGCAACCTTTGCTGCAACTGAGATATTCATCGATGAAGAGTAGTGTATGGAACAAACAACGGAAAAACAAGAGAGACTTTTTGGAGGTTTTTTCAGGAAAAAAATGGCCCATGAAATAGCTTGTGAAGGGGACGTAAGCCATTTCATGTCAACCAGAAAAAGAGGTAAAACCTGAGATGTTTTTTTCCTTTTTCTATCGAAAGCATCACTGATGCTGCTGTCAATACCGTCCTTCACCTCTGCTCATATCTGCTGTGCTTTATGGAAATCGAGGTCAAGCGTGTACTCTGTTCCCGAGAGAACAATTCTGCATTTTTAGTGCTTTATAGATATTGAGAAGCAAGCTTGCATAAAATAGTGTGCCTTAGACACGAAAGGACAGATGTCACCAATAACAAACCTTCTCCTGGTCGTTTGCGAACATGGAAAATCAGCGATGATTTCTCATGTATCATGTGACAAGTGAAGCGTATATCTTCATTCGTGATAGGCTTCAATTAGCATAACATCCTCGTTCAACACACAACTGGGGAGCATATGATCTCCCATTATTCCCCAATTGAGGGGATGCTGCATCGCATGGATTGCTAGAGCGCCGGTCAAGAAATCACGCAACGTTCTGAAACGTAGCCGAAAGCTATGGGGAGCAAGTCAGTTCCACGCCAAT
>JAFMRP010001216.1 GCA_017354095.1 Ktedonobacteraceae bacterium | reverse complement strand
CCTGCTTCCTTTTCCTCCCACGAGCCGCCGCAGGCGGCGAGAAGTGCGCTGAAGAGAACGCGTATGAGGGTAGGGACCCTCCTCCCAAAAGAGGAATGAGGAATTCGTAGGATTGCCTTAAACATGCATCGACGTGCCACCATCAACGGCCAGTACCTGGCCCGTGATATAACCCGCCTCTGGCGAACAGAGAAAACCAATGGCCGCCGCGATCTCTTCCGCCGTTCCAAAGCGGTTGAGCGGCGTTGAATCGAGGATGAATTTTCGCTGCTGCTCAGTCAGTGTGGATGTCAGCTCGGTAGGAACGAAACCAGGAGCAACCGCGTTAGCTGTGACATTGCGGCTCGCCATTTCGCGCGCGGTGGTGAGGGTTAGCGCGATCAGGCCAGCCTTTGAGGCGCTATAGTTAGCCTGCCCCGCCGGACCCATCAGCCCGGCGATCGAGGCAACATTGACGATACGCCCCCAGCGCGCTTTCATCATGCCCCGCAGTGCCGCTTTGGTGCAGAGGAACGCCGAGCGCAGGTTGATATCAAGCACCTGCTCAAAATCGGCCAGCGACATCTGGAGGATCAACTTGTCGCGCGTGGTGCCCGCGTTATTGACCAGAATAGTAACCGGCCCCAATGCACTCATAGCCTCGTTAAAGAGATGGGCAACCGCTTCTTCCTCGCTCACATCGGCCTGAATGGCTATACAGCGCCGGTCCAGGGACTCAATCGCAGCCTTCGTCTCCTCCGCGGCTCCAGCATTGCTGCGATAATTCACAACGATATCGGCTCCCTCCCTGGCCAGCCGCAGAGCAGCCGCACGTCCAATGCCCTGGCCGCTTCCGGTGACCAGCGCGACTTTGCCCGCCAGGGGCAGATGTGGTTCTTGTGTCATGCATCTGTCCTCTATCTTAATAGTAATCTATGAAATGAGAAAATAAAGTCCAGCATTGATAGCTATGAAAACAACTTTGACCAGTGTACCACACCTCTAGAACGAGAGAAAGAGAGAAGCAGCACCACCTTTTCCTCTCGCGATCTGTCCTCACCCCCTCACCCCACAATATCGCGCGAAACAACATGCATGCATATGCATTCATCGATAAAAATTCACAACGATCGCTGTGAAATCCCATAAAGCCGCCTCTGGCGTGGCTCTGTCGCTTATGTAGCTTCAATGACGCTTCCATGTAGCTTTGAATCGGCCTGGGAAGCGGCCCTGTAGCTTATGTAGCTTTTTTTACATCGATTCCCCAAAAATTCTCAGGCCCTCTCCCCTGCGTAAAGCGTGCTGCGTCAGCGCCGGCCAGGAGTGTGAAGGGTTGAGGGGTTATGAAAGTTGGTGAAGGGTTGCAGCGGCCTCTGGAGCCGTGTGAAGGGTACTACCTTTCCGAGCATCTGACGAACGCCGTTCGTAGACGCGCAGCGTCGTTGATGCTCGGAATACAGAGGTAGTGAAGGGTTCCGTACGGGATTTCGCACCCCCCTTTTCCCGACATCGTACGCCGCCATCCCCGCCGGAGCGAATTCAACCTGTCGCCATCCCTATCTGAGTGCAGCGCAATGCGCCAGCATTGTGCTGCACTCCCTATCACTTCTCTTGTTGACCCTCGCTGGATTATAATAAACCCTGAAACCGCTTATGTCATTGCATAAAAAAGGAAATTATCCATGTCACAATATAAACACCCATCGCCAACCTCGTTCTTCCTGGATGACGAGCAGCACAAGCTGTACCTCTCGTGGAGCGATGAGCACGAGAGCGTACATGATTGGGAGCGGCTGCGCTGGGCCTGCCCCTGTGCCTGGTGTGCCGGCGAGGGCGGCATGCCCGGTATGTTGCAGAGCAAACAAAGCCTGAGCACTGAGGAAACCACGCTGGTCAATATCCAGCCCGTGGGCCGCTACGGCCTCACCCCCATCTGGGAAGACGGCCATAAAACCGGCATCTATACCTATGAGAAGCTGCGCTCCATGTGCGAATGCGAAGAGTGTAGTAAAAGCAGGCGCTAGCGATTAAATACCTTCAGGCCTTGCTCACAGGTCGAGCACCATCTCGTGCTGGCTGAAAAATTCGCTGAAGCCAAGCTCGCGACAACGAGCCAGGAAGAGGCTGCCTTCAGGCTCATTATAGACCTGAATACTCGTCGCGTCGGCTGCCGCAGCGCGGAGCAGTATTGCCAGCTCGGCATTTGTCAACTCGCTCTGGACCACAGCGGCCAGGATGCGTAACTTCTCGCCAGCACGCTCGACAATCAGGCCATTCACCTGCCCCGCAGAATCGCTGGCTGCAAATGCTTCCGTATGCACAGA
>JAFMRP010000266.1 GCA_017354095.1 Ktedonobacteraceae bacterium | reverse complement strand
TACCTATCGTTGTGGTGACCCATCGCCCCCCTCCCGAATGGGTCAAGCAGGAATGGCCCATCACTTTCGTCCACGACGGTGTAGAAAGCGCCATCACGCAAGCCCGGGCAATCGCCGGAGAGAAAACCGTCGCCGTCGCCTCCACCACGATTGTGCAGCAGTGCCTCAAGACCGGACTGCTCGACGAAATCCATATCGACCTGGTACCCTTCCTGCTGGGCTCGGGTATCCGCCTGTTCGACCACCTGGACGCCCCCATCGAACTGGAAAGCACCAGCGTAATCGCATCCACAGGCGTTACCCACCTCACCTTCCGCGTCCTCAAATAAAAAAACACCGCCCTCTTGCCCACGGGAACTGTAGAGCCCTCCCCTGTGGGGGGCCAGCCCGCAGGCCGGCCCGCGGGCACAGCTCAACTACCCTCGCCGATTCGACTTGAAAAGCCCCAGATGATTCCCATTGGGATCGGCAAAAACCGCCCACCAGCCAACCTGCGGAATCTCCCTCTTGGCCAGCACCGTCTTCCCCCCGTGCGCCTCCACGCTGGCCAGCGCAGCATCAATATCATCAGTCGCCAGGTAAACCAGCAGCCTGTCCGGCTTATATGCCTCCTCCTCAGGGCCCGCGAACCCTCCACGAAAACCACCCTCACCCTGGAACGTTACATAGTTATACGTCTCATTGGTCTCAATCTTCCAGCCAAAAACATCACTATAAAACGTCCCCGCCGCCCTGGGATCCACCACCGGAATCTCAATATGCGCGATCGTATGACTTGCCATAACCTCTTCTCTTTCCTTTCTCTATATCCACATCAGAGACAAACCCCTCATCTCATATGAGGATCATTCACACCGGGAAAGTATAGCAAAGGAAAGACGACACCCCTATGTCACAATTAAACATTAACAAATGCTCCGCGTCTACCCATTTCTCCCGCGCTATTCGCCACCCTTGTCCCATGAGAACTCATTCGGCATAGTGACGAGCAATCTCCTCCACCGCTTGCTGAACACGCCCACGCAACCCCTCCGGCGCGAGCACCTTCGCGTCAACTCCAAGGTCCAACAACACCCGCACCAGCCAGTCATACTCCTCTGGCCGCAAACGCACACTGATCCCACCCCCTCCATCCTTATCCCGCACAATACGAGGCCCCAGGTGAGGATCGCGCTCCAGCCTCAGCACACCGCGAGCCGTCAACTGCAGGCAAACCTCGGGAAACGAAGGATGAACATGCACAATAGCCCCGATTGGCCGCTCCAACCGCGGAGCCGACGGGGCCACCCTCACATCTAGAAAACGATCCACGCGATACACACGCGTGGCATCTCGCTCAAAAGAATACGCCTCACAGTACCAGAGACCCGTCTCATTGCGCACATGCAGCGGAAGCAGCGTCTGCTCTGAAACCCCTTGCTCAGAACGATAGGTCACCGCCACCCACCGTCTGGCCCGCGCGCTCTCCAGCAGTTGATCGAGAAATGGCGTCGGATAAGACCGGGAGGGAACATCGAGAGAAACCGCCTGCGCGAACTGGTCAAGATTCTCCCGCTCCCGTCGCGGAAGCAGCGTCTGAACCTTGGCCAGCAGCAACTCGCGCTCCTGCTTGAAAGGCGTCTCACCCAGTTGGGAAAGACTACTCAGCGCCAGCCGCAGCAGCAGCGCTTCATGCAAGGTCAGAGCAAGCGGGGGCAGGGAATAATCAGCCGGCAAGCTATAACCACCAGCAACTCCCAACTCAGCGCCAATCGGAATGCCCATTTCACACAAAGCATCAATATCGCGCTGAATCGTGCGCCTGGATACCTCAAAACGCTGGGCAATCTCCGCCGCCGTGCGTTTCCCCGCCTGCAAAAGCAACAGAATAGCCGTCAGACGATCCATCCGATTCATCTTCATCATCCCTCGACATACTATAATTTACCTATAAAACATTAACATATTCTCCTCCAGCACATCTCCCCTCACCCTTTCCCCCAGGGCTCTCCAGGTCTCGTGCAAAGCGAGGGTGCAGGGAGCGCAGCGTCCCTGCCGGGGCACTTCCTTTCTGACTGCCTGAGCGAAGCTAGACGCGCCCGCGTCGTTGGCAGTCAGAATAAGAGCCGGGGGTGTCCCCAGAATCCCCTTTTTTCTTTTTGCGAGCCGCCGTAGGCGATTCCTTGCAGACGATCTGGGCGAAGCCAGGCGCGCCAGCGCCGTTGACCGTCTGGACAAGAGGGCGGCGAGGTGGGAACATTGGAAAGCCCTGCTTTCCCCATCGCTGAAACTCAACGGGTAACTTATCCGTGATACAAAGGAAGCTATCTGAAGAGCTTGCACGCACACCCTGCAAAAGAAAATCAACTGAGTGCTACACCGGTAGAATGTGCTGACGTATACAAACCCTTTCGCTGGACCTGAAGGCCAGCCCATAAAGGAGAATACGGATGCCTCTCGCTGATCTGTTTACTCTGAATCTCAACATCGGCTCCGGTTTGTTTACCCTGGCCATCGACATCGGCAAAAGTAGAGCCTTATCCGACTTCCTTTCCATCACCGTCTCAGTCGCGGGATACACAATAACCTATAACCTGGTCGACTTTCTCGTAATCCTCGGCATCTCAGTGATCGCCACCGTCCTCGTTGAGAAACTCGCCCACCAGACCACTCCCGGCGGCTTCCTGGGCGGCTTCCTCATCGCGCTGATCGGTATCTGGATCTTCATCACCTTCATACCACTCACCTGGAACCAGGATTTCAGCATCCCCACAACCCACGTCCCGATCATCACCTCCTTCATCGGCGCCGTGCTCTCAATCCTGGTAGCCCACCTCTTCAAAGTGATGTTCCGTAAAAGACCCAGACCGGCCAAAGCATAAATCAATACCACCACGCCGCGCAAAATTCCCAGGGGCTGCCTCTGAGGCAGCCCTCGTCATCCCCTCAATTGAAAAGATTACTATAGGAAATTGGTATGCTTTGAGAAGAGCAAACGAGCTTTGCCGTGAACCGAGTTGCCAACCCCATGAGCCAGGTTATCTTTCAAACCACCAGTAAAGATGGCAATGATATAATGCTGTAGCAACTCTATAGGAGAAAGAGATCCATAATGGAAGACATATCTGCTGCTCGGCAAATAGATGCCATAATCAAAAAGTATGATGATTGGCGGGGTAAGATGTTGTCACGGCTGCGCGCTTTGATCAAGCAAGCTGACCCTGCCTTAGTTGAAGAAGTGAAGTGGAAAAAGCCCTCAAGGCCCGAGGGAGTCCCCGTGTGGTCTCATGATGGAATACTCTGCTTGTGCGATACCCTCAAGAACGCCGTAAGGTTGACATTCCCCAAGGGTGTTCAGATGAAAGATCCGCACCAGCTCTTTAACACGCGCCTGGATAGCAAGACGGTTCGTGCTATCGACTTTCACGAAGGTGATCCCATCAATGAAGCCGCGTTAAAAGCACTCATTCTGGAAGCTGTGGGGCTGAACAAGTCAAAAGCAAAGTAGCCATCAATTATGATGACTTTTTAGATTGCTTATCGAGCACCCACTGCACAGACGGGCTTATCGTCTTGTCCGGGCGATGAATACAGCCATACCAGCAGCAAGGTCGGCGCATGCCCTCTTTGAGTTGGGTGCGCACTCTTTCAACGTGCTGCCTTCTGGTTTCTGGTTTTTTCACAGAGATCGCCCAGCATATCCATTCATTGCGCGCAAGAGACGTCAGATCCTCCCATATCGCTCGCGCCTCCGCATCAGAAGCGAGGGTGTTCCGTAAGTCCTCTGGCAATTCGTGGACAACACCACCGGAGATGTCATTGTTGGTCATCGTCATACGTCTATCCTACTACAAAATAGCCCTCTCTCGCAAGGATTGCAGGAGCTCATGGCACCTTCAATTTGTTTGTCTTCCTTTATCTCACACAGCACTACATCCTTCTACCAAAAACATAATCACCCCCAAAACATCACATTAACCATTTAAATCGAATTCAACTAATATAAAACAATTCAATGCATATTACTTGAAAAATGCGCTATCTTGTGTTATACTATCACTATCGTACGAATATGGATTATAGCTCATTACCATAGCTATCGTCCCTTGCAGTGCGTTTCTCATAGATATCACCTTGTAGAGCAGTAATACAAGACCTGCTCAGAAGTACCCATCCCACTGTCCTATTCTCATCTCGCCACCTGGCGAAAAAATGTTGCACAGGCGAGCCCGCTCGTCTTTCATCCAACGGATGAGCAGCTCGCCTCCCATCTCGATGAAAGGACATCTCGTTATGCTAGATAACACCACCAATTCCAAACCCACTCCTGACGCCGGCCAGGCCAATCAAACCGGCAGCACACCCACAACCCAAAACAAGAAAGGAACTAGCACAATGTCAGATAACGATACCAACAGCACAACCAGCAAGCAACAACAGCTCACCGATCTCAACAACGCCAAAGGCTTTCTCTCCGTGCACGGCTCCCACCTCAAATTCGTCCCCGGTTGGGGCTGGCTGCTCTGGGATGGCCGCCGCTGGCTGCCCAACGCCACCGACCAGGTCCTCTCCCTGGCTCGTCATACCATCGCCACCCACTACCACGACGAAGCCGCCGCGCTTCCCACCAACCAGCGGGCGCGTGCTCAGCAACTCGTGGAGCACGCCCAGCGCTCGACTTCCCTGACCCACATCCAGGCCATGCTCGACCTGGCCAGCCAGGATGAGTCGGTGCGCGCCCTGCCCACCGACTTCGACCGCCATCCCCTCTTGCTCAATGTGGAGAATGGTACCGTGGATCTGCTGACGGGTAAACTGAGCCCGCACGATCCGGCGCACCTGCTGACCCGCTGCTGCCCCATCGCCTACGATCCGGAGGCCCGCTCTCCTCAGTGGACCTCCTTTATCGAGGCCTGCCTGGAGAATGATCCCGAATATCGCCGCTACCTGCAGGTAGCCGCCGGCTATAGCCTGACGGGCAGCACCCAGCAAGATGCCTTCTTCCTGCTGCACGGCACCGGCCACAACGGCAAAACCACCTTCCTGGAAGCGCTGGCCTATGCGCTGGGCGACTATGTCCTGCGCCTGCCGGTAACCGCCCTGCTGCATTCGCGTGCCCTGACCGACTTGCGCATGAATGCTTCGACCTTTACGGGCCGCCGCCTGCTGCTGCTCACCGAAACGACTGAAGACCAGCTGCTGAACCTGAGCACGCTCAAACGCCTTGCTAGTGGGGAACCGCTCTTCCTGCTGCCCAACCGGCCAGGCGATCCACCTCAGCCCTGGAATCCAACGTGCAAGCTGTGGCTGGCCACCAACCACCTGCCGCGCATCACCGAACAGACCCCGGCCATCTGGCGCCGACTCAAGCTCTTACCCTTCACCGTCTCCTTCGAGAATCGCGAAAATCGCACCCTTTCGGAGCAGTTCCAGAAGGATGCCCAGGCCATCCTGGCCTGGCTCGTGCAGGGCTGCCTGCTCTGGCGACAGTACGGCATGCCCGAACCCCCACGCGTCATCCAGGCCATCACCACCTATCGCGACAGCCAGGACCGGCTGGCCGACTACCTCACCGACCGTTTCGATCTCGGCGAGGACTTCACCACACCCGCCCGCGAGATCTATCGCGACTATTACACCTGGGCCACCGACGCCCACATCCCCCCGCTTTCCGAACACCAGTTTTTTCGCCAGCTCGCCGCCCGTGGCTTCAAACGCGAACGTACTCGCACCTGCAATGTCTACCGGGGCCTGGCCCTCAAACCCAAATCTAAGGCCACTCCGCGCACCAACGGCGCGCAGCACGCTCACGATTATCCCGGCATCACCACGCATTCTTCCCATGAATCCTCTCTCCCCCTCGAATCGATGGAACCGTTCTTCCGCCCACCTTCCCCATACCAGTATCCTGGCGATACCAGCAGGTATTAGCCATGAAAAAATCACCTGTATCGGTCTCGTGTTTCTGCACGAGACCTGCCAGGGAAAATTTGTGGGATAGCGGCGCCGGATCTGTAGGGGCAAGGGGCGGGGCCCTTGAGGTTGCCCGCCCGTGCCTTCTTCCTCTTTTTCCCACAATGTATAGCGCGATCGCACTGGGAGACCTCTGTGGAACTTGTGGAGCTTGTGTGGAGCTTGGTGGAACTTGTGTGGAACTTCTACATCGGCTCCACAGGCGGCTGTGGAGCTTGGTGGAGCTTTCCGGTACGAGTTTTGGCAAAAGCCTCTCATCCCTCGACTCATTGGAGAAAGTGTGCTAGACTACGTCTACAAAGAAGAGTGGCAAATGTAACCATCAGGAGGATCTTTCTCTCATGGCCAACTGTAGCAGATGCGGTAGCGATATCACCGGCAAGAAATTCTGCCCGCAGTGCGGGACCGCCGTAGCGCGTCCAACTTCAACCTGTCCTCATTGTAACGGGGAAATCACCCCTGGCGCGGCGTTTTGCATGCATTGTGGCACATCCCTCAACGCTCCCCACGCCCAGATGGCTCCTCCCCCACCACCCGTAAACCAAACCTGTCCCGCATGTCAGGCTACCATACCCACCGCGACAACCTTCTGCACCAACTGCGGCCATGATATGCGCACACCAGCGCCCCAGATCACAGGCGCTCAGACCAGTTGCGCCAGCTGC
>JAFMRP010000265.1 GCA_017354095.1 Ktedonobacteraceae bacterium | reverse complement strand
CCTGGTAATGCTGCTGCACCCGTTTGCCGCACGTTCTCTCAAAGGAAGAAGCGCGATTCTGTTCGCCTATGGCGATAGGCTGCTGGTAATCCTGGCGCCACTTGCCGCTGCTGGTGCAGGACTGCTCGGTCTGAGCTACTTCATGCTGGATGGTATGCCTGCCCCCTGGTTCGCTCCCGGCGTTGCCTACGGTGGTGCAGTGAACACTGGACTCTTCCTCGCCGCTGCAAGCGTCGTCATCATTGTAGGCCAGCTCACGCAGGGCTACAAAATCAGGCATATGGCATGAGCATAAGAGCAACATCTCTCCAATGCTACAGGCCGAGTGCCCGCTAGGCACTCTTTAGCAAGGCCCCTCGGGGAGGTGAGCATCACCTCCCCGAGGGGCTGCAAGGCTATATCTGCAGGGCTTTGCGAATGCTCAGTTCGACAGGTGAGTAGTTGCCGTCGCTGCGTTGAAAGTTCATACGCTCCTTCAAGGGCGTGGTTCGGTTGCAGATGAAGCGCGGTATCCCGGAATGGTTGGGCGCGCTGGCATGGTAGAGGAAGGGATGGCACATGAACACGTCGCCCGCCTTTGCCGTGGTATCCACGACGCGCAGGCGAAACCCGTCTGCGTCCGTGTGAGTGGACATAAAATAATCCACACGCTTCTTTCCGGGTGGTAGTTCTTTTTGTCCGACCAGTTCAGCGATCCAGGGGTGGCTGGTTTTGAAATCGCTCAAGGCCTCTTTATGTTCGATGCCGTTGGAGAACTGGCGCAGATAGCGGGCGACGATATTATGCGATCCTTCAGCCACCGCGGTTCCGCCGCCATGCGGGGCGATATCGGAAAATACGCAGAGCAGGAGTAGTCCCTGGTCGGGGCTATCGACATAGTGGCGGAACTGTTGTCCATCCCAGTGCCATCCTTCGGTTGGTACGTCCCAGGGCTTATCTGCTCCGACCGAGAAGTTGATGGGCCACCATCCCCATCCATCTGTGGTATGGCTGTCGCGTTTGGCCCAGCGATCGCGTCCGAGCAGATCTTCGATGGCGTCGGCCAGGCGTTGTGTCGCGCACTCTCGAAATACAGGATCACGATATGTCTCTTTGATATGTACCCTGGGAATAGTCCAGGTGGAGCGATCATTTCTTAGCACGCCGAGCTTCCCGGCTTGCTGCCAGATGTAGTCCTGTACGGCGAGTGCTTTCTCGCGGGGAAATGCCTCCTCGAGCTGTACGTAGCCATATTCTATAAAGTGTTCGACCTGTGCTTCTGAGAGAACCTTGAGATCCATGATTCCTCCATGTTTGTTCGTCTAATGAGGGACCTCTCTGACCCTCACGTTAAACGTGCATGGTAGTTCCACGCTATCCAGGCATAATACACCTAAAGAGAAAAACACGTAATTGGTGGTGATTATTTCCGGTATGGGAGGCCAGGCGAATAGATACGTCAATCTTTTTTGTCCAGATTTCAAGAAACCTTACGGGACATTTCCGGTTTTGCTCGCTGGTATTGGAATACTATAGTAACTGAACTTGCAAATTACAAGTGATTTATGAAGGCAGAGGAGATGAAAATGAAAAACATAGTGAGCATTCAACTGGCAAGTGGTTCCCGCAGTAGTGAGCTGAAGCGTCAGAGACGAGTTGTGACAGTTGTTCTATGGATTGTTCAAGTACTGCTGGCATCTATCTTTCTATTCGCCGGGAGTATGAAGCTGATGATGCCGATTGAGATGATGACATCACAGATGCCGGTGCCGCTGCCGGGCCTGTTCCTGCAGTTCATTGGCGTGGCCGAGGTCGCGGGTGCGCTTGGTTTGATCCTGCCCTGGCTGCTGCGCATTCGTCCGGTTCTGACCCCGCTGGCTGCCTGTGGGCTGATAATCATTATGATCGGCGCGACGGTGATCACGCTTCTGGGTGGTGATGTGGTGTCTGCACTGGTACCACTGGTGGTGGGTCTGCTCGCGGCGTGCGTGGCTTATGGGCGTGGACAACACTTCGTAACGGTGAGAGGTGCGTAAATACGCTGAGAGGCGCCGCATAGCAAATGACATGACAGGGGAGATGGCCACCCGCAAGGGGTGGCCTTACATGTTGGGTGGGTAGATGGATGTTAGAGGGTCAGCTGGTTTTGTTGTGAGAGTAGCGTCTCGATCTCCTGTACCTGGTCCGCTGTCAGCGGGCCAAATTGCATGGCGCGGGCATTTTCCTCGACTTGCTGTACGCTTTTAAAGCCAGGAATGGGGATCGTTTGCTCGCTGCGTGCCCAGAGCCATGCCAGCGCTCCCTGAACGAGTGTGCGCCCGTCACTCTGCAGGATCTCCCGCACTGCGGCGAGCTTCTCAAGGAACTCAGGGCGTGGCTTGCCGTCCGTGAAGTAGGTGACCCACGTGTGCCCGCTGCCACGCACGTCGCTGGTGGGGAGCCGGGAACTGGCGTCGAACTTGCCGCTGAGAAAACCCATCGCCAGGGGACCGTTGTTAATGCTCGCCAGATTATGCTGAGCGCAGATAGTGAAGATTTCCGGTGCATCCAGCAAAACGTTTGCCTGGTGCTGAATCGTGGTTCCGCTGGTTTGCGTTGCGAGCAGGTGAGCACCTTCAGGATCGCCCGTGCTCCATCCGTAGGCCCGGATCAATCCTTCCTGCTTGAGCTGATCGAGCGTTGCCCAGATGTCTCCGGTCTGTTCTGGTGGCACATCTCCGACATGGAGCTGGTACAGGTCGATATAATCGGTCTGGAGGCGATGGAGAGAGGCCTCGCATGCCTGGCGAATGTATTGAGGGGTAGTGTTCTTGCCGGTGAGTGCTCGTTGTACCTCATCATAGGTGTAGCCGAACTTGGTTGCAACGATGACCTTATCCCGTTGCCCCTTGATGGCCTGGCCCAGGATGCGTTCACTGTGGCCAGTACCATACGCATCTGCGGTATCGAAAAAGGTCACTCCCAGCTCGATGGCTCGCTGAATCGCGCGTATAGACTCTGCATCATCGATCTCGCCCCAACCATCGGGCAGCCCATCCATCAGGAATGGTCCGCCGATAGCCCAGCAGCCCATGCCAAGCGCGCTCACTGCTATGCCGCTTCTGCCCAGTGTTCGTGTCATACTCGCAGTCATGACTTGTTTTCTCCTCGTGTAAGAATGTGGGTTAACGTGCTTCAATCATAGGCCAAAAACGGCTGCCCTACATCCACCAAAAGAGGAAACTTCTGGGAGCGTCGATGGGTCGTGTGCTTCTTCCAAACTTACCAAACACCATCCATCCATTAGCGAGTCCAGACGCCGTCGGGGTCACACTGGCGGATCAGGCGGAGCTCTTCGGCGCTGGGCGGGATAGTTTCGGCGCAGTTGGAGGCAAGTTGGAGCGGCCAGCCGGTCTGCTCCTGGACCTGTTCGATGCTGGTGCCAGGATGGTAGGTTTGCAGCATCGCCCGGCCGGTTGTGGGATCGAAGGTGAAGACGGCAAGGGTAGTGATGAGCGCGGCGGGACCTCCTCGGGGCAGGCCGGTACGTTGGCGCCAGGAGGTGCCGGCCGGGCCGCGTTCGTCGGGATAGCCGTAGCCGGGGCTGGTAATGAAGTCCACGCGCTCGCGCAGGCGATGGCGCTCGTGTGGCATGATGATGGCCAGCCGTTCGGCCATTGAGGCGATGTCGGCTCCCCCGCCGCTGCCCGGTAGCCGTACTTTTGGCTGTTGCCAGTCACCGATCAGCGAGGTGTTGAGGTTGCCATAGCAGTCGATCTCCGCTCCGCCGATGAAGCCCAGCTGGATCTCTCCGGTCGCCATCAGGCCGATGACTTTTCTGGTTCCGGTGGTCCAGAGTGCCTCGCTGATATTGGGGGGATCGCCCATCGTGTAGAGCAGCTCTGCTGCCGGAATATCGCGGATAACGCCGTTTTCGAACAGACCGATACAGTTAGGCGCGTGTGTATGTTTGGCCAGCGCGAAGGCCAGCAGGGGCAGGCGCATGCCCACAAAGACGCGTTCGCCATCGCGTATCTGGCGCGCGGCACAGACGACCATTAATTCTCTGGAAGTGTAGTCCATGCAGTAGCTCCTTGTTAATAACCATAATCGACGGGAGCAGCGAGGCGGTGCTCTTTGACGCCGAGCATTTCTACGCGTTCCTTGCCCAGTTGTGCGATATAGGCAGCGCGCGTGGGGATGTTCAGTACCCAGTCTTCAAGCCAGCTCTGGAAGCCCTCGGCGCTGCGTGTGCGTGTATGATAGTCGTGAAAGAATACGTGGTCGCGATTATAGTAGCCCTGCACGGGGGATGGGTGCGCGCCCAGGGGCTCATGTACGACCGCTCTCACCTTGAAGGAGGGGCCGAGCACGCGGTTAGGATCGCTGATAATGACGGAGTGAGGGACGATCTCTTCGGCGACGAGAATGACATCGTGCGCTGCCAGCATCGCTTCCTCGCTGACGCCGATACTGCCCCACATGTGGGCGTTGCCCTGCTCATCACTGCGCTGGACGTGGATAATGGTCACATCGGGACGCAGCGCGGGAACCAGCAGTACAGGGCTTCCATCGAACTCTGCCTGGCGCAGCGTGGGATTCTGGCGTGGGATATCGCTGCCCAGGAGTGAGCGCGTGGGGATGTAGGGCGCGTCCAGGCTGGCGGCCAGCAGGGCGAGCGCGATAGTGTAGTTGCTGTGCTCTTCAACGGTAATGGTATGGGGGATAGCTTTTTCCACGGAGCGGCGGTAGCAATGTCCCAGTCCTTCGCTGACATTGCCCACCCAGGCAGCGCGGACACGCTCTACGCAGCCAGCGCCGATTAGCTGATCGAAGAGAATATCAGAAATAGGACCGATCAGCGTCAGGCCGCGCCGCTTCTGGCGTATGATCTCGTGAGCGGCGGCGTAGGGGATCAGAGGTTCCAGGGCCAGTCCAATCGCTACGGAGGTGCCATTGGGTACGAAGCGCGCGATGGCCTCTTGCATAGTGACAAGTTTGCTCATGACGACCTTTCTTCGTTGTGAGGTTCGGCTTCTTTGTCTGATACAGGTATATTACCACGTTGGCCCCGCGTGAGCCGCATAAGCCATCCTGCAAGGGGAAGGGCATCGGTAAGGAGTTTTGACCCTTTTTTCCTCTTGTAGTATTGGTCTTGAAGCAGTTATGTTTAAAATGTCAAAGTTCCTTTCTTTACACCCGTGGGTGTAAGGCAGGTGAGTGAGTGCTGTGTCTCGCTCGCCCGTTCCATAAGAATCCCCTGGATTTCTCTGATGTTCCGCACGTTGTCCCCGCTGATTATTGATTGTTCGCCTCTGCCAACACGGAGTCGCCGGATGGTCATGTTGATCGCGGACAATGGGTAGTGGCGCATTGGTTGGAACGAAACGATACGCAGATTGGGCTTGCTTGCGGTAGGCGCGGGGTGTAAGTGGTACCTCCGGTTCAGTGGAACGAACCGGCACTCCCCGTCTTCGGCAATCCTGCCGGAGGCGGTCTGATCCTCGCTTGAGGAGAGATCGCGATGAAGGTAGTCTTGGGGATCATCAGCCAAGAGGAGGCCGCTCCGACTCCTGCGGCGATAGCCGGCCCTGCAACGACCATTACCGCAATTGCCCAGGTGGATAGACCTTGCTGGTCTGCCACCACTCCGCTAATCGCGGCGGTGGCGAGGAGGGCGAAGATCATAGCTTCTCCAGTTTCCTTGTGTTCGTGGCGTATACGAAAAGCACCGGCATCGTATGGGATTTTCCCCCGGCGGAATACCTCACGTGAGCTAGTGAGGGGCCGTTAGTGGGAAGACCACCGCGCGCTGCTGGAACGCTGTCGAGCGTACTGACAGGCAACGGTCTCGCGCTGAGTTTGCCCTTTCTTTGCTAGCTGTTAAGATGCTGCTGCGTCGGGTTGCGTTCCAACCAGCGGTCTGCTGTAATCCGCGTCATGTAGAAGATGTTCTGCGGCCCTGGATGGATGTCAGAGGCAAACGATTCTAGATAGACTGCGAGGACTTCAGTAGATTGCTGATATATGGGAACGGGTCAGAGGACACAGGGCTCTGGCCGTCCGATCATCTTCCTTCCAGGAAGATGAAAGGCTATTATGAAATGGTAACATTATATATATAACCATGCTATTGGGGATTTTGCGAGAGGGAAAAGGGGTCAATGTGGGGGCGCGCGGTGGAGATGGTGAGGAAGCCAGCCCTCTGCAAGAGAGGGCCTTACATTTCCAGGAGCAAAAGCTAGGCGTACCAGAAGAATTTGTCAATGTTCATTGATAATGTGCTGGTGGGAATAGTTGCGTTATTGGCGGGCGTTGTGGTACAAGATGTGAAGGGGGTGGGCGATAGGGCAGATGACCCTGGTGTAGTGTGTAGGTGTTGGGTATACTTTTCGCGTGGCTGGGATTACATATATCACCCAGGGAGGGGCCATTCCTCCCCGGCCTGAAGGCACGGGGTATCCTGGCCCCTATGTTTCGTGAAAGGTCAGGGACGCAACAGTATGGCTACATTAGAGCAGAAGAGCCTGAGGGCAGAACGATCTGCCCGGCCGCTGCTGCGCTGGACGCAGATTCTCGCTATCAGTATTTTAGGATTCGGGTTAAATTTTCACTGGGGTGCGATCAATACGATTATTTTGCCCAGCCAGGTTGTGAAGA
>JAFMRP010000264.1 GCA_017354095.1 Ktedonobacteraceae bacterium | reverse complement strand
GGCGTTACCCGCACCTTCGCCCAACTCAGCGGCGGCGAACAAATGAGCGCCGCCCTGGCCGTACGCCTGGCGCTGCTCAAAAAGCTCTCAACGCTCAACCTGGCCTTCTTTGACGAGCCAACGCAGAACATGGACGAGATGCGCCGCATGAACTTGGCCGAACAGATCAGACGCGTGCGCGGCTTCGACCAGCTCATCGTCATCAGCCACGACGATACCTTTGAGCAGGGCCTGGACAGCCTCGTGCGCCTGACCAAAGACTATGGCGAAACCCGCCTCGTCAGCGACGACGATATGCCAGAAACCGAAACCCTGGAAACACACCCCCGCGCTGTATAAGCGGGAGTGCAGAGGGCAGCAGGCCCTCCGCCGGGGGCTCGGGGGTGTCCCCCGAAAACTTTTTTGCAAGCCGCCGCAGGCGGCAAGGAGAAAAAACGCCATGCTGCACAAAGGCAAACTGCACGCGGCCCTCAACCTCAAACGAGGCCAGTTCTCACTCTACGATGGCTCATACGGCGAGCAGCTCGCCACCTACCGCCAGGCGCTGGAAACGCTCTACCTGCGCTACAAATCCAGCGCCCAGCTTGAACACGACCTTCCCCCCAACGACAGCGGCATGCCCATCGCGGGCGCTCGCCCCAGCATCGAATTTGACCGCTGGCTCGTCGATGCTCCCCACAGCAGCTACCACGGCCCCCGCATCGCGTTCGGGCGCGAGTTCCACAACCACGAACAGATGCGCCTCTGGGCCGAATGTATCGAAGGCGTCACAACCGTCGCCGTAGACGGTAGCCAGCTTCTCCCCTGGCGCGACGCCTCGATTCCCGTCGCCCTGGTCCAGGTCGGCTTCTTCGTCAATCCCCACATGCATGGGCGACCATATACCAAAGATGTCCGCATGGAAGTCCTGGCCCCCGAAGAGATCATGGAAGAGGCCCGCGCCGAAGCCACCGATCCCGATAGCTACCCCTACTCCGATATGCAGGTCACGCTGCGCCGCCATCTGCTCGAAATCGAAACCCTCTGCAGCCAGATGGAACAGTGTGCCCGCGAGCGCCGCCCCCAGGACCCCGTCTACAGCCCGGTCGTCTTCTTCGATGGTTCGCTCGTCGTCTCCTTCGCCCTGACCATGCCCAACCCCTACCGCGAACGCTACATCGGCGCCGCCGTCTCACTGCTGCGCGCTTCCGAACAGCTGCGCGTCCCCCTCATCGGCTACATCGACACTAGCTACGCGCGCGACATCATCACCATGCTGCGCCGCCTGGATGGCACTCAGCAGCATCCAGTGCTGCGCGAAACTAAAAAAATTCACGACTCCCTGCTCTGGCAGGGTAAGCTCAGTTGGGGTGACCGCACTCCTGCCATGATCTGCGCCCGCAACGATATCCTGGACAGCTACGGCAGCTACCGCGACAGCATCGCCTTCTGCTACCTGCAAACGACCTCGCAGCGCCCACCCGCGCGCCTGGAATTCCCGCGCTGGCTGGTCGATGAAGGACTCCTGGAGCCCGTGATGGACGTTGTGCGCGCTGAAGTCACCGCCGGCAGCGGCTACCCCTACGCTATCGAAACCGCCGACGCCGTCTCCGTCATCACTATGCAGGACCGCAGCGAGTTCTACGCCTACTTCCAGCAATTCATGGAGCGCCAGAACGTCAGGTTCACCTTCTCCAACAAATCCATCAGCAAAGGCCGCCGCAGGTAGCTTACCAGCTGGTTACACAATCTGCATCCAGTTGCCAGCGACTCTCGATCAGGCGCCGGTCCTATCCCTGTGGGCCCGCTCAATAACCTCCAGTACCGTCTGCTCACTATACTTATAGCTCAACGTCTGATAAATCGTGGTCAGCGCGGAAGGTGCCCAGGGCGCGCCGCGCGATCGCACAAAATCAACCACCGTTTCCAGCTGCGCAGGTACGAAATCCAGGTGCGATGCCTCCCAGGCATCAGCCGCTCCCGCGCGGTGGCTGGCAATCTCCCCCGACTCCAGCTTCAGCCTGGCATAGCCCAGCATCCCCCAGCTGGTATAGTGCCTGTCGATGCCCAGGCTCAGGCACGTCAGCTCCTCTATCTGTTCCTCCGCGATACCATACTCCTCAAAAATGCCGCGTCGACCACAGCCCGCCAGGTCCGGCCCTCGACTATCAACCCCGTCCACCAGCGAAAGCCCCTCCGAAAGCGAGATATTATAATAGCCAGCATAGACTCCCACCCGCTGGCTGCGCGGAGCGAAGATCAGGCGCTGATCCCGCGTCTCTATCAACAGGCTCACCCCAAACGTGTTACTACAATAGCGCAGCCTCTCCCGCTCACCGCTAGCCTCGCGATACAATTCGTGCAGGGCCAGCCGCGTATAGTAGTCGGTCGCGCCAAAGCACAGTTCCGGCGCGCCCTCTCCCTGCGCCAGGCTCAATAACTTATAGTTGGCCTCATTCCAACAATAGAGCTCCCCGCGTGCCCGCTTCTCTTCCTCACGCCGCTCAATCGCGGCTCTCCTCTCAACCACCAGCGGAGAAAGCGGCTCAACCTGTGACTCACAGTATGTGTGTGGTACCGCCTGCCCGCTCCATACCCCAATCCAGGAGGAGGGCTGGTAAAATGTCGTGCCGTCGCATCGGTCCTGCGGCTGCGTGCGCCATGTGTCCGCGATTACCTGGCTTGCCTCGACCCGCTGATCTCGCGGCAGATAACACGCCTGTGACCCTGCTGAAACTGATTTCTTAATGATCTCTATTTCCCTTCTTCATCAATAATATATCTCATCATAATCAAAGCCGATCCACATCCACCATGGGAACGCAGGGACAAATAAACTCGTTTATCTCTGGCTCGTATATGCCAGCCGCGCCGTTGTCTCAATCGAGCCCGTTTCCCGGTAGAGCCGGATCAACTCGTGCGCGGGCGTTGTGCGCTGGCTCAGCATAGCATGCAGCGGCGCCAGCAGGGTGCGGTCTTCATCACCCTCCAGCGCGCACTCCACGGCCCGCAGCACCGCTCGCGCTCCCGCGGCTATCTCCGGGTGAGCAAACCCGTGCCGCGCCGAGAGCTGGTGCAGCGCGGCATCCGGCACGGTGGCCCGCTGCACCAGGGTGGAGTCGAGTATCAGCCCTTTCAGCAGTGCCAGCAGAGCCGCATAGAGCGTAAAATCCGCGCAGCTATCGCAGGCCTTGAACTCGATCCTGCCAGCCTCTGCGGGAATGCGCGCGATTTTGGTCAATGAAGGATTGCTCACCATCAGTTCCTCTGACCTGGCCAGAAACACCAGTGCGGACGGTCGCACCCCCGTCCTGACAAAGGTGCGCACCGATAGGCCGTCCCAGAGCTCCCCTGCGTAAAAAGGCGAGCTGAAGCTAAAGGGCACAATATAAGGACTATAGCTGGTCAACTTGCGCCCAGCATCGATCACTTCGTCCGTGGTCATCCCTTCGCAAGAGAGATTAAGATCAGGACCCTGCGTCAATATCGGGATTACCGCCGTTTGCTTCTCCGGCGATTGCTGCTTGCGCTGCCGCTCATAATTGTTCAAAGGCGGATCAGGTACAAACTCTGTACAGTAGGGATGAAAACTGATCAGCGCAGGCACAAAGCCAGCACATGCCGCCGCTTCTGCCAGCAGTTGAAAGCTCTCCGTCAATTCTTGCACGGCTCCCTGGATCGAGGTGTGAATCGTGGTGCGAATTTCTATACCCTTGGGCGGGCAGTCAATGACCACCCCTGTCTCGTCATAACGCTCAAACCCCTCAACATACCAGCGCTTATGCTTGATTCGAGCATCACCCACACGCAGCTGAGGATAATCCCCCTCATAAAGTGGCAACTGCGCCACGATAGCCTCTAGCTCGGCAAATAATGTCGAGCGAAAGTCGACAAATTGCCCCCGCCGGTTCAGAAAAGCCGCCTCATGCTCAATACCAAACGAAAACATAACTCATTCCTTCCCGCTTGCCTGAAAATAAAATTCACCACCTGATCATCATATACGTCATATTATAAATATAATACATAAATATGCCTGAAATAAAGAAAAGAGAGCTGAAAAAGTCCAATAAGGAATGAAGCAGGCAGATCTCCTCCGCCTGCCTCATTCCACCACTTACGCTATGAACATGTCAGGCGGCTCTGCTGATGCAACACTTCATAGAGCATCAATACTGCCGCATTGCCCACGTTCAGTGAATCTGCGCGACCATTCATCGGAATGGCGACGCTCATATCTTGTGCGGCATGCCACTCCGGGCTGATGCCGCTATGCTCATTGCCCATCACGACCGCCACCCGCCCACTGTAGCAGGCCTGCCGATAGCTCTGCCGCGCTCCAGTATCTGTGGTGATGATCGTGAAGCCCTCCTGCTTGAGCCAGCTAATGGCCTCGCTCGTCTGCGCCTCGATAACGGGAAAGCTAAACAGCGATCCCACGCTGGCGCGAATAAGCTTCGGATGCGTAAGCCTCTGCTTCCGGTTGATGAAGATAATCCCATCAGCCCCGGCACCATCCGCGCTGCGAATGATCGTACCGATATTGCCTGGTATCTGCAGCCCATCCAGCACCAGCAGCGCGCTCTGCTCACGTAACGGAATATCCCGCCAGCGCCAGTGCGGCAGCTTTACGATCGCTGCCAGCCCGTCCGGGCCATCCCATTCGACCAGGCCAGCCAGCGTTTTCTCGCTGATCTGGTATGATGGAACACCCATGGCGATAATCGACTTGCTGATTGCCTGCGCATTAGCCCCTTTCAACAAGGTGGGACAGACAAAAAAACTTTCTATCTCTAACCCGGCCTTCAGCGCCAGGCTATGCATCCGAAATCCCTCGATGCACGCCAGATTCTCATGATTCGCTTGCATGCTATTCTTCAATGCCAGGTATTGCTTGACCCTGGGATGACGCGGTCCCGCCGGTATCGTTTCGGGCATCATAACCCTCCATTCCCTCCTGCCTTTGCACGGCAGAATCTCACAGATCAATCAACTCGAGTTATGTGCATAGCGCACTTTCACATTGCGATAGCAGCCCCACGGCTCGATCGCTGCGTATGCATATGGCCGCGTGGTGGGCGGACGCGCTCCAAAATGGGTCATCAATGTCCTGGTGATGCACAATTGCTTCATCGTTCATGCTCCTTTCCTGCCGGAAAAATCACGCAAAAAGGCCGCGGGCAATGGATGTTGCCTCGCGGCCGGATAACTCTTGCTTCCCTTGATTACTTATCCCTGGCAATCATTCATAGATACCTGAACCAGGAAAAGGAGCGAAAAAAAGAGGCCGCGGGCAATTTATCCAGTGCCCACGGCCTTTTGCTGCGTACTTTATGATGCGAACTTAGCTCAACGCCTCCCTGAAAAAAGGCATAGTACGACCCTGGGCGACTGAGCGACCTCCGCCAATTTTACTGAGCGTGCAGATTATCTGCTCATCTTCTGAACTGGTCGTACCAAAAAACATCTGCGAATTCCTTGAACTACTTGTTCTCATTTGCGCGACTCTTCGCACTCATAACAAAATAACATGTATCTTTGCTGTCTGTCAAGAAAAATTTGTTCAAAAAACTCTGCTCTTTTCCTCTGTTCCCTATTGTCAAAATTCTACCTGGTATGCTATACTAGGCGTGAGCAGAAAATGGTGCTTGCTGGAAAGTGTGATCAGTCACGGGACATACTTGCACTAGCAGCTTCCATCCAGCTCATCGATATCAGGCACGTGGCTCGTGGATATATTCAGGCGAGTCAGTTGCATGCGGTAACAAATCGGGGTGTAGCGCAGGTGGCTAGCGCGCAGCGTTCGGGACGCTGAGGTCGGAGGTTCAAGTCCTCTCACCCCGACCAGGCACACACATACTCCCGTTCTACGGGTCCGGTGCACACACAGCACCACAAGTATGTGTCTCATCACTACCTGAGGGTCTCGCGGGAGTTCGACATATGCAGGGCTATCAGAAGCACAACATATGGCTATCCAGTTGGCACCTGATACTATGCTCTCTCCAACAACGGTTGTCCTATGGAGAACACCCGGCAATACCCTTACCACCTGTGCATGCAGTCTGCCTCCCTCCCTATCCACTTAGTGGTCGCAGGCGGCGGTAGATACTGGCGGCGCAGGTTACCCTCCTGCTCATTTCGCCCGTTTCCAACCTCGCTGTCTGCACTCATTGTCGGTTCTGACAGAAGAGGAAGGAAACCAGTTCATGCCTGTTCTTGTATTGAATTCCTCGCTACAACCTCTTTCGGTGATCCCGGAGCGCCGCCTCGTTGTGCTGCTCTCTAAACACAAAGTGACGTTTGTCAACGACGAGGTTCGCCGCTTGATGGAGGAAAGCTTCCTGGCTCGCCGCCTGCAGACGGAGCACCCGGTCATTGTACAGCTACTGGCCAATGTACGCGCTCCGCGCGTCTCGCTGCAGCCCACGCGCTCCAATATCCTGCTGCGCGATGAGGAGACCTGCCAGTATTGTGGTAAGCGCTCCCGCGATCTGACCATCGATCACATTATCCCCCGCTCGCGCGGCGGGCAGAGCACCTGGGAAAACCTCGTAGCTTCCTGCAAACTCTGCAACGGTAAAAAAGGCAATCGCCTGCTAAAAGAGGTCAATATGCGTCTCTTACGCCCACCCAGGCCGCTC
>JAFMRP010001215.1 GCA_017354095.1 Ktedonobacteraceae bacterium | reverse complement strand
GGTCGAGGCAGCTTTGAACTCTTACGGCAACGTTTCCTCCAAGCATCCTAAACATGCACGAAAGTTGCGGATGATCCGGTTTGGAAGCCTTCCTGAAATGGAAAGTCAACTAATGGGTAGTAGCTAATTCAAACTGAACTGGACTTAAATAGCCCAGGGTCGAGTGTTTGCGCACCCGGTTGTAATACGCCTCAATGTACTCAAAGAGAGCTGTACGTGCATCTTGATGTGTTGCAAAGTGCATCTGAGCAGTACATTCTCGCTTCAAGGTTCCGAAAAACCGCTCCATCACCGCGTTATCCCAGCAGTTTCCTTTGCGGCTCATGCTGACGCGAAGCTCCAGCTCCTGGAGAGAGGTTTGGTACGTCTGGCTGATATATTGGCAACCTCGATCCGAGTGATGCAGTAAGCCAGCCTGCGGCCTGCGCTGGGTCACAGCCATAGCCAGGGCCTGATGGACAAGCGTCTCATCTTGCTTCGCCGCCATTGCCCAACCTACTACGCGCCGCGAATACAGATCAAGCACGGCAGCCAGGTAGAGCCAGCCCACCGCAGTGCCGATGTAGGTGACATCACACACCCACTTCAGATTGGGTTCCTCAACTTCAACGTCACAATCCAGCACATTGTCCGCAGGAGTCGCATCAGGATCAGCTCGGGTGGTCATGACGCGATGGGTGCGATGGCGAGCTGCCAACCCAGCTTGTTTCATGAGCCGCACCACACGTTTGTAGCCGATATGCACGCCTTCATCGCGCAATTGAGCATGGATGCGTGGGCTGCCGTAACGTCCCTGGTGCTGCTGATAAATGTTCGTGATGTGCTTGCTCAATTCGCCATCTTCTCGCTCCCTGGCTGAGAGAGGACGCTTCACCCAAGCGTAGAAACCGCCTACTGAGACCGAAAGTACCCGACACAGGATGCGCACTTCAAATTGCTCTCGGTGCTGCTCAATAAAGCGAAAACGGTCTTCTACGGATGCGAAAAGATGGCAAGCGCTTTTTTACTATATCGCGTTCCTGACGTAACATATCATTTTCTCGGCGTAAGCGCTTCAATTCCTCAGCTTCTGGCAGAAGGTTTCCACTTCCTACAAATGCATCTTCTCCGTGTTCTTCCATCTCGCTACACCAGCGTGAGAGGGTACTCATCCCCACTCCCAAATCTTTGGCTATTTGGCGTTGGGATTTCCCGCTCATCTTCACTAAACGGACTGCTTCCTGCTTGAAGGTCTTGTCGTAGGTTTGTCCCGTTGGCATGTTTCTCCCTCACTTCTACAACTTCCACTTCTCGTTTACTGAGTCATCCAAACCGGGAGAATTACACACACGCTCGCTGCTTTGAAGCAGAGAAACGATGAGCGAGGTGTCTCCCTTGCCCCTTATACATCAGGAGGGATATACTGAGGAGACATTCATCCTCTCGGCAGAAAACGGCCTTCTGCAGAGAGCACAGAACGCGATGAGAGAGAACATGAAGGTTTCCAGCCTCAGAGAAAGGAATAATCGTGGCAACTGATCCAACCAAGAGACGCTTCATCAATCCATCCACGCTGGCGACACCGCCAGGCTACACGCATGTGGTGGAGATCACACAGGGACGGACGATCTTTCTCGCTGGTCAGGTTGCGCTTGACTCATCGGGAACGATCGTCGGTCCGCAAGATTTCCGCGCTCAGGCACACCAGGTGTTTGAAAATCTCAAGGCGGCGCTGGCGGCGGTGGGCGCGGATTTCAGCGACGTGGTCAAGCTCAATATGTACGTGGTGGATATCTCCCAACTCCCCATTCTTCGCGAGGTTCGCGATCGCTATGTGAATACCGTCCACCCCCCAGCAAGCACCCTGGTGGAAGTACGAAGACTGGCCCACGAAGCCTTCTTGCTCGAAATCGAAGCCGTTGCGCATGTGCCATAGGAGGGAGAGCCTGTTCTCTCTCCTGACGTTGCTCGTTGAAGACGAGGTTGGCTCTCCGCCGCATATGATGCAGGATGAGTTTTGCCCTGTGTCGGCATGATGTGCCAAAGCGTGCCATACCGTTTGTCGCCATGAAGACAGCGGTGATCTGCTTGAATATAGAAGCGGAACGCCTCTGGTCTGGAGCATGAGAGGATTCATCGAAAGGAAGGCTTCTGGTGTCGTTCCCATTGGATTTCTCCGGCACGGAGAAACCTCGCCACATCCAGGAAAACCTGATGATGTACATGCGTCTGTTTGCGGGACTGCCCGGCATAACGCTCTCTGACGCAGCGTCGTTCTGGTTCGTGAGCAACCAATCAGCTCCCGGCAACATGGTCCTGCGAACACGCTT
>JAFMRP010000023.1 GCA_017354095.1 Ktedonobacteraceae bacterium | reverse complement strand
CCCCCTCACGCCGCCAGCGGCGGCGTGAGGAAAAAAGAGTTCGACAGAGTAGTATAAACCTGTGATTTTTGTGCTGGTGGAAAGGGAGAACATAATGAAACCAACGCTATTAGACCTGCGCGAAGAGTTTTGCTTTACCATCGTCGAACTAGCAGATGTGGCGGAAGTAGAGACCCAGGTCGTCTACTGCATGCTGATTGGCAGACCGGTGAGCCGCTGGCAGGCCAACAAAGTGCTGCTCGGCTTCAAACGCCTGAGCGGCAAAACATATCGCCTGGAAGACATCAGCGTCAATCTCATACAACCCGACTCCTGAATGCCTCCAATATCACGAATCATCCGCACCCCGGCTCCATCTTATGTGCACTATGCACATAAGAGCAGCCCCGTCCTCCCCTTGACAGGGCGCAAACTTCTCAGGTATACTTTGTCCTAACAGAATTGCTACATGAATGGCAAGCGCACAAACACAAAAGAATAGATAGAAGCAGAAATGCTCTCATCAAGAGAGGTGGAGGGAAACGGCCCTGTGAAGCCCGGCAACCCGCTCGCAATGTAGCTGGTAGGGTGCCAATTCCGACGGAATTATCCGTAAGATGAGGGGAGTGCGCGAAGTGGCCCGCCCCTGATGAAGGGGCTTTTTTGTTACTGTTTTTCTTGACGATTTATCATATAGTCACGAGCAATCGAATATCGAACGACCTTGACGAGGACGAGTAGATGCCACGGGTGGTTACAGAGAGTTGGCGCCGATGAGAAGACAGCACCTCTCCAGCATCGAAAATGACCTCCTAGTCGCAGGCTGAACGTTTTTACTGGATCAGTAGGCTGTGCCGTATAGCCCCGTTACAGGCTTGAGTGTCAGCATGCATGCTTGAAAGATGATCTTCCAACATGCATCGCACACATGAGGCCGGTCGTCGCAAGGCTCCGGCAAATCAGGGTGGTACCGCGAAGTCGTTTACCCTCGCCCCTGTAATGGGTGAGGGTTTTTTTGTTCCTTTTTCCAGGAAGGAGTTTACCGGTGGTGATACAGATGGAGTATCTCATACGCAACCTGTGTACAACCCGTACATCTCAGGAGCAATATCAGACATATACATTCGAATCTCTGCCATTGCAGCGTGGTGGGCAGCTCGCCCCGGTCACTATTGCGTATGAGACATGGGGAACATTAAACGCTCAGGGAGATAACGCTATCCTGATTACTCACGCCCTGACTGGCAATTCGCACGCGCACGACCCACAGCAGCCCGCCGACCCTAAAGCGGCGTGGTGGAATCTGCTGATCGGCCCTGGACGAGTCTTCGACACTTCGCGCTACTTCGTTATCTGCTCGAACATTGTTGGCGGCTGCTACGGTAGTACCGGTCCCTCTTCCCTGGAACCGCGCACTGGCCGTCCCTACGGCATGCGCTTCCCCGTAATCACCATATCCGATATGGTGGAGGCGCAATACACCTTGCTGCGGCACCTCGGTGTACGTCACCTGGAGATGGTGGCCGGCGGGTCCATCGGCGGACAGCAGGCATTAGAATGGGCGGTGTCCCATCCCGAAATGGTACACAAAGTTGCGGTGATCGCCGCGACTGCCGCCCTGACAGCCCAGGCTATCGCGTTCAGCGAGATCGGACGCCAGGCGATCATGGCTGATCCCGACTGGCAGTGCGGCGACTACTCGACTCAACGCCAACCAGATACAGGTCTGGCCATTGCACGTATGCTGGCCATGGTGACCTATCAGAGCGAAGAATCGATGGAGATGCGCTTTGGTCGCCGTCCGGCTCAACGCGACAACATCTCTTCCCCCACCCACTTCCCCGATCTTGGCGGCCGTTTCGATGTTGAAGGCTACCTCTATTATCAGGGAAATACATTGGTGCGGCGTTTCGACGCTAACAGCTATCTCTATATCAGCCGTGCCATGGACCTCTATGATGTCAGTGAGGGCTATCCTTCGATCGAGGCGGCCCTGCAGCGCATTCGCAGCAAGATGCTTTTCGTCGGCATTCGCTCGGATTTCCTCTTTCCAGCCGCGCATGTGCGCTGGCTGGCCGATAAAGTACGCGCTCTCGGCGGTAACTCGTCCTATGTAGAACTGGATTCGCCCTATGGCCATGACGCCTTTTTGAAGGAATGGGATCAGATGGCAGCGGCACTTTCGCTTTTGTAAGGAGTAAATAATTAATGGCATTAAATAATAATCGTAGTTATGGTTTTGAGACACTTGCTCTACATGCTGGCCAGGAAACCGCCGATAGCGCCACTGGCGCGCGTGCCGTACCAATCTATCAGACTTCGTCCTACGTCTTTGATAGCCCGGAACACGCCGCTAATCTTTTTGCTCTCAAGCAGTTTGGTAATATCTATACTCGTATTATGAACCCGACTCAGGATGCCTTTGAGCGCCGCGTTGCTGCTCTGGAAGGCGGCGTTGGCGCGCTGGCAACCGCGTCGGGCCAGGCAGCCGAGTCGCTGGCTATACTGAATATCGCTGGAGCCGGTGACGAGATCGTTGCCTCTGCCAGCCTGTATGGCGGCACCTACAATCTCTTCCACTACACGTTCGAGAAGCTTGGCATCAAAGTGCATTTTGTCGATAGCCGCGACCCCGAAAATTTCCGCACCGCTATCAATGAACACACTAAAGCCATCTACGCCGAAACATTGGGTAATCCACGCCTGGATACCCTCGACATTCGTGCCGTTGCCAATATCGCCCACGAGTACGGCCTGCCGCTGATCATTGACAATACGCTGCCCACGCCCTACCTGGTGCAGCCCTTGAAGCATGGTGCCGATATCGTGGTTCACTCGGCCACCAAGTTTATTGGCGGGCATGGCACCTCCATTGGAGGCGTAATTGTCGATGGTGGCAAGTTCGACTGGGCGGCCAGCGGGCGCTTCCCTGCCCTGACCGAACCCGATCCTTCCTATCATGGTGTGCGCTATGTTGAGGCAGTTGGCCCGCTGGCCTATATCATTAAAGCCCGTGTACAACTGCTGCGTGACCTTGGCCCGGCAACAACCCCTTTCAACTCATGGCTTTTCTTGCAGGGCCTGGAGACGCTGCCGCTGCGTATGGAGCGACATAGCCAGAACGCCTTGCGCATTGCCGGGTTCCTGGAGGGCCATCCCTCCGTGAGTTGGGTCAGCTATCCCGGCCTGGAGAGCCACCCGCAGCACGAACTGGCAAGAAAGCACTTCACCCACGGCTATGGGGCCATCCTGGGCTTTGGCATCAAGGGAGGACTGGAGGCTGGAAAGCAACTGATCCGCCATATCGAACTCTTCTCGCACCTGGCCAATGTCGGCGACGCGAAGTCGTTGATTATCCATCCCGCCAGCACAACGCACTCCCAGCTAACGCCAGAGGAGCAGCTTGAAACCGGCGTGACGCCCGACTTCATCCGCCTCTCCATTGGCTTGGAAACGGTTGAAGACCTGATCGAGGACCTGGACCAGGCCCTCAAAGCCGCCACCGCCCACCTCAACGAACCCACCACCGTATAACAACTCTTTAAAAAATATAAACCCACCCCTATCCGGGTGGCCGGAGGATCGTAAAAGTCCATGGAATATGACTGTACAGTAAACGTCTTAAAATTTGGAGGTACTTCCGTTGGCAACGGCGCACGCATCGCGCAAGTCGCCAGCATCATCGTACAAACCCTGCAGGAAAACACAACTCCCTTTCCTGTCGTAGTCGTCTCGGCCATGTCCGGCGTGACTGACCAGTTGCTGCGCATCGCGCGCCATACCTGCCTCGGTGAGCATGAGGCCGCCAGCCAGGAACAGCACGCGCTGCGCCACAAACATATCGAGGCCGCCGAAACGCTTGTGCCCGAGTCCGAGCGCCGCGCGGAACTGCTGCGCGACCTGGACCAGGCATTTACCTCTCTGGCACAGGCCATCGTGGAGTTGCGCCAGGCCGCCGAGCGGAACCAGGATGTCGCGCTGCCCACTGCCGCCGTCGCGGCCTGGGGCGAACGCCTCTCTATCCGCCTGGTCGCAGCCGCAGTACGTGAAGCAGGCGCGTCCGCGGAGGCAGTGCGCGAAGAAATAATTGTTACCAGCCACCCTCAGTCTGATCCCGCGCAGCCCTTTGGTATAGTGGTTGGCGCTGATCCACTGGCGAGCGAGACACGCGCCAATGCTGACAGGCTGATCAAGCCGCTGGTGGCGCGTCGCGTGGTACCGATCGCCCCCGGCTTCATTGGCCGTACCATCACTGGCTTCGCCACCACGCTGGGACGCAATGGATCAGACTATTCTGCAACAGTGATCGGCGCGGCCCTGGATTGCACTGAAGTAACTATCTATACCGACGTTGACGGAGTACTGACCGCCGATCCTCGCCTGGTGTCGAACGCGCGCCTCCTGGCACAGCTATCCTATGCCGAGGCCGCCCGCCTCTCCTGGTTTGGCGCGAAAGTGCTGCATCCACGTACGCTTATTCCCATCGCTCCACGTAACATCCCCGTGCGTGTGCGCAATACCTTCCGCCCCCACATTCGCGGCACCGTCGTTGGGCCGGTAGGGCGCTCACAGAGCGGCGCGACCGCCATCACAACCAGGCGCAAACTGGCGCTGATTACAGTCGAAAGCGTTGATATGTTTGGCGCGCCCGAAAATGCCAGCCAGGTTTTTGCCCTGGCGGCCGGCGCCGGTGCAGCTCCCGTCGCGATCTGTTCATCATCTGGCCATCATCTCTCCTTTCTCGTCGAGGAACAGGCCGCCGATTCGGTTATCGCCTTGCTGCGGCATGACCTGGATAACTGGAAGGTCTGCTGCCGCCGGGGCCTGGCTGCCTGTGCCTGTATCGGCTCCGGCTTTACCGCCGACCCGATGAGCCCGGCCCGCGCGACCACCGCCCTGGCGCATGAGCGTATCCCCGTGGTGACGCAGGGAGCATCCGAGCAGGGCATTACACTGATCGTCGAGGATCGCGATAGCGAGCGGGCGCTGCGCTGCCTGCATCGCGACCTGATCGCCCCTGTTATCCCGCTGGTACGCCATGAGGCACCCGGCCAGAAAAAGAAGCGTCTTGAAGCCTGAGAGGAGAAGAAACTATGTCTGCACCACCATCGCGTATCCCTGTCGCTGTACTGGGAGCGACAGGCACGGTTGGCCAGCGCTTCATAGATCTGCTGCAAGGCCACCCCTGGTTTGATCTGGTCGCCCTTGCGGCCTCCCAGCGGCATCAAGGGCGCCCTTATGCCTCTGCCACGCCCTGGCGCCTCGGCGGCGAGATGCCCACTTCGGTCGCCGCTTTGCCGCTGCTCGACTGCACCCCTCAGGCTCTGTCTGGTGTGAAGATCGTGTTCTCAGCGCTGCCTGCGGAAGTCGCCGGAGATATCGAACTGGCCTTCGCGCGTGCCGGCGTGGCCGTGTTTAGCAACGCGAAAAATTATCGCATGGCGGATGATGTTCCCCTGCTGATACCGGAAGTCAATGCCGATCACGCTGCCGCTATAACACAGCAGCGTAAGCAGCGTGGCTGGCCCGGTTGTATCGTGACCAATGCCAATTGCTCGGCGACTCCGCTGGTAATGGCGCTCAAGCCGCTGCAACAGGCTTTCGGTGTGCGCAAAGCGCTGGTAACAACCTTCCAGGCTATCTCAGGTGCTGGCTACCCTGGCGTGCCGTCATTTGATATACTCGACAACGTGATCCCCTATATTGGTGGCGAGGAAGAGAAGCTGGAAAGCGAAACACTGAAAATGTTAGGCAGTTGGGAAGAGGGTCATGGCTTTGTGGATGCACCGCTGACCGTCAGCGCGCACTGCAATCGTGTCGCCACGCGCGATGGGCACCTGGAATGCGTAAGCATTGAACTGGGACGCCAGGCGGAGCCAGAGGAGATTATCGCTGCCTGGGAACGCTTTACGCCCGAGCCGCAGCAGATGAAACTGCCCAGTGCGCCCGCACACGCTCTGATCTACAAACAGGCTAAAGACCGCCCCCAGACCCTCCTTGACCGCGATGCCGGCGGCGGCATGAGTGTCACGCTGGGACGGCTGCGTCCCTGCCCCATCCTGGGCTACAAGTTCGTGATGCTGGGCCATAACACCATCCGCGGCGCGGCTGGAGGCTCAATCCTCAACGCCGAACTCTGCGTTAGCAAGGGCCTGCTCTAACTGGTGCAGAGCCATGAGACCTGCTCGGAAAGGTTAGCCCCGTATCTGTAGGGGCAAGGGGTAGGGAGAGGCTGGGAGCTACTGCTCCGACCACCTGACCGCGTAGCGGTAGCCGCGTCAGATTCCTCGCAGACGGCCTGACGAACGTAGTTCGTAGCTGCGCTAGCAGCGTTGGCCGTCTGGACAAGAGGCTCGGCGTTGGTGGTCGGAATAAGAAGGGTAGGGCCCTTGAGGTTGCCCTTCTCGCCCTCTGTCTCTTTCCCCAAAGGGGTCTCGCGAGATTGCAGTAGGTAGCCCATCTGCACCAAAAAACTCTTGCGAGGCGCGTAGCGCCGAGCAGTCAAAAATCCTGACCCTGGGTCAGCTAAGTGGAGGTCGTTATCGCCTGAATTAAATGAGGCAACAACTGCTCAGCATTAGGCGTCCCCAGACCCGTCGAGGCATCCCAGCCCTGCACAGCCTTAAAGCCCGGCACATTTACCTCCAGATTGGCATTATCGCCCACCGTAATATCGCGGAAATCCAGGGTATACGTGCTCGAATTTGCCAGCTTGTAGAGCGCTGGATTGATAAAACCAAGCGGACGCCCGGCCATCTGATTGGCAATAGCCATCAGCCCAGCCCAGACAGGCGTGCTGGCGCTGGTTCCACCTGCGGTAGTCCACAACCCCTTGCTATACATCGCCAGGCCCGTATTTGGATCGCCCGCCGCTGCTACATCGGGTATACCCCGCCGATTTTTAAACTGGCCCTGGAACGCGCTTGGCAGCGTTTTCTGATAATCAGGCATTTTATAAAGCTGGCTGAAGCCACCGCCGCTGGCTCCGCTGCCATCATTCCAGACTCTCTCATTGAACACACTACCCTGACGTGTCACCGTCGTGCCTCCAACCGAGGTCATCCACGGCGAGCCCGCCGCGAAACTGGTCGTGGGCACATGCGCCAGTTTTCTACCGGTCATATCAATAGCATCCGTCGAGCCATGGTCGCCGGAAGAGGCTATAAAGGTCATGCCCTGCTCTGTTGTCGCCTTCTGCAACAATGTATCCCATTGCTGCAACTCCTGCTTACCAGCCTGGTCCATCAGCGTGAGCTCGGACGCACCCCAGCTATTCGAGAAGATATTGCCCAGCTTATGATCAATAGCATACTGAATCAACTGGCGGAACTCCGGCAGCCCTTCCGTCCCTTCCGTCTCGGCAATAGGGCTGGTTAGTACCACAATCTTGGCATCAGGCGCGATGGCATGGATAATCTGCACATCCAATGTTGTCTCATCACCCCAACCTGACTTATCTTGATGTGGATCGGATTCGGGCTTGTTGATCGGCGAAATGATTTGCAGGTCAACGGGAGGCAGGCCAAAGGCTTTGTCATACACCTCCATATCCTGCTTTAATGTTGGGCTGCCAAAAGAGACAATATCAATCACCGTTTGTCCCTTACCGGTAAACCCCTTCTGAATGAGTGGCTCAACACCATATGCCTGGCGCAAAGAGTGCGGTGTCAGGCACAGAAGCCTCGGCCCTACCGGCGTGGGACAGACATCGGCCGGGTTGACTGGGGCAGTGCTCGACTTTGTCGGAACCGGCGTCGGCGTCGGCTCATTTTGAGCAAATGGCAGGCTGCAGGATGCGAGGAACACTAGAAGTATCACTAAAAGCGTAAGACGCGGGAATATTCGAGCCATGCGTAACTCCTGGTCTTTTATAGCGCGACAAAAGCGCGTGACGAAGGCCTACCCCTCCAAACTGCGAACCTGTCAGAAGCTCAATAAAAAGATCTCTGAAACGGGAGGTCAATGGTAGACTTACATCTCTTGCTGTGTATCATACCATCTCAGACTCAAAAATTTAACACCCGAATTTCAGAACCATTCTATAGGGAGAACAATCTCGGAGATGGAACATTACTGCCCATCTCCTTTTCCCCCCATACTACTCCCTAAAAGTAGTAATTACGCAGGCTACCATCATGCCTGCCACGATTGCGGCAGCAGCGCTTGAAAGCGGCGCCCCGAACCACAGGGACAGAGATCTTCCTTGCCAAGCTTTTCGTAAAGATCCTTATCCCCGTGGACAACACGCATACCCCGCTTTACCGCTCTTTCGGATGGATAACCTCGTTTACGTTTGCTCATCTGCTCAAAAGCGCGAGAAGTTCCCTTCCTCTATCGCCTGTTTGTCTTTGTATCCCATACGACACCCCCTTCTAGTTGCTAAGAAAACTGCTGAGCCAGTATATCCTATTTACTGATCGTCGTCCACCTGAGCATCATGTTTGCCCTGGTTCTCCACCCCCTCACAGTCACTCCCTCTGCCATCCTATTCGTAATAGAATCAATAAATACGCATTCTTCAATGAATAGTTTGCGCCCCTGATCTCCTCCCAACCCGCTCCAGAAGCGGCTGCGTCAGATATGTTGGATTTGGATCGGCCTCAGAAGCGGCTGCGTCACATCCGCGTCACATCCGCGTCAGATGCGCGTCAGATTGTATAGGGTCTACATCAGCCTCTGGAGCGGCTGCGTCAGATGCGTCAGGTTTTTTACATCGATTCCAGAAATTTCCCACTCGCTACCGCAACCCCCCTTCAAGGATCAACCAGAGAGCTGGCGAGTAGATGTTCCTGTGGATCTCCATCCCCCTCATATTCTCCAACCCGTTCCACAAGCGGCTGTGCCGGGTGTGCCGGGTTTTTGCACAAGTTTTTGCAACTCGGCATATATCCCGTCACTCAGCGTATAACCTCCCTTGATCAGCCTGTGGAGCGGCTATGTCGGGTCTATGTCGGGTTCATGTCGGGTTGAATCGGCCTGGGAAGCGGCCATGTCGGGTATGTCGGGTTTTTACATCGATTCCCAAAATTCCCCTGGAACCACTGGACCAATCCGGCTCAAAAATGGTGGTCCATCTCCTTCTCGCCTACCCAACATGTAGGGCCACCCCTTGCGGGTGGCCGGCTTCGCTTCGACCATGGTTGAGATTTCACTCGCCCTGTAGGACTATAGGCCTAGCTAGGGCATATGCTGCTTGACCGTCTGAAGCGTGTTCAGGTACATTTGGCTGTAGGAACTTCTTTCGCCGGGGTGAAGTGGAGCAGGCTGTGGAGGATTACCATCGATTAGGAGTGCTACTCTACTGGATTAAAGGAAATTCGTATGCCGTTTGTAGATAATCACGAGAACAGTACTGCGGACCAGAACTCTTCTGCACGGCCGCTACAGAGATCAGGGACGTTGACGCAGTGGTCGCCTGCTGGACAACAGGATCTTTCCGAGCAACCCACACCCTCCGAAGGGCTTTTGCCAGTAGTACAGCCGTCAGACCCTGCCTCCTCGCGCATAACTCGCGCGCTCGCCAATTTTTTCCCTTCGCCCCATACAACACGCCATCTCGATCCCTACACAGGACCGCTGGAATCGGCCTCACAGGCAACTCCTCCGCGCAAGCCAATGCTCATTCGCGGCTCCATTAAGAAGGCCGCGACTCTGCCGCCGCGTTCTACCCGCCACCGCCTGCGGCTGCAACTGATTGTTGCCGGAGTGCTCGTGTTCCTCGTGTTGGGCGCATTTATCGCCGTAACACCCACGAACGGGCAGGCCGGAGGCGCACTTGGTATTTTTTCGCCCATCCTGAGCTCCATTACAACAAGAAGCTCCAACTCCACCCTGCTTGCACAGCAGGCCGCCACAGCCACCGCAGTAATCAGTAACGATGGCTTCGATCCCGGGCCCGCGGTTGACGCTCCCTCCGGAGGCGGTCTGGCCCGCTTCTTCTATGGTCAGTGTACCTACTGGGCCAATATGCGCTATCACGAACTGACAAATATCTGGGTGCCCTGGCTCGGCAATGCCAATCAGTGGGTAGCCGGAGCCTACCAGTATGGCTGGAATGTCTCCTCGTCACCACACATACCATCGATCATCGTGTTGATGGGCGGCGTGCAGGGCGCGAGCTATTACTATGGCCATGTCGCAGTGGCAGAGAGCATCAATCCCGATGGTTCCGTACATACCAGTAACTGGAACTGGGGCGGCGCGGGCGCCTATACCACCTACGTGGACTTCAAGCCAGGTTCTGGCGTGTACTTCGTCTGGGCTCCAGGCAAATAGCTCCGACCATTTAGATAATCTCGCCCAGAACGTGCTCTCCCATTGGGGAGCACGTTTTTATACCCTGGCCCCCCAGCGCTCAAGCAAAGCACAATAATACTCAATCATCCGCTGATGATAGCCCTGCTCGTCAGGAGCACACATATGTCGCTGCTGTTGATGATAGCTCAGCCGCTCTTGAGCGCCCGCGACCGATCTGGTGGAGACACGTGTGCGGCGAGCACGCTCAATGGGGATAGGCTTCCAGCTCGTTTGATAGCGCCAGTTAATATATGGACAATTGCGGCAGCGGTTGGCGCAACAATATCCGCGTCGCATCAGATAGCCACGAGTGGCGATATAGAGACCCTCGGGCGTGATCTCCCAATCCTTTTCCTCCTCCTGTAATCCCACATTCTCCTCAGGTAAATGCATGGCAGGCATATCCTTTTTGTATATCTGGCAAAACCCAGGCTACGTAAAATTGCTCCTTCCCTGAATCATAGCCCATCAGATCAGTACTCTGCAACGCTGATCGAGCGTAGATACGATGACCCTTCTTGTACTTTTTTCTTATACCATTGGTAGGCGCTCAATGCGTGCATCCTCCAGCGCCTCGCGTGGTGTACGGCGAGCAATAATGCGTTGCAGCGCATCGCCAATGCGCCGGATACCCTCGATCAGCAGCTCATCGCGCAGCGGCGCGAAGCTCAGGCGGAAAGAATGTTGCCCTCCTCCATCCACATGAAATGGCTCCCCAATCACAAAAGCCACATATTCCTGCGCAGCTTCACGCAATAGCATGCGAGAGCGAATATCACCAGGCAGGCGACACCACAGGTGAAAGCCTCCCTTAGGCCGGTTCACGCGTATCTCTGGTGGCCAGTAATCCTGAATGGCTTGCAGGCTCAGATCTCGCTTCCTCTTGTAGTGCTGGCGCAGCTCCTCCAGGTGCCCCGTAAACAGGTCACGCCGTAATATCTCAGAGACGGCCCACTGCCCAAGAGCGTTCGTGTTCAGATCAAAGACCTGCTTATGCAATGAGAGGCGTTCAATCATCTGCTCCGGCCCGGCCATCCAGGCCACACGCAGGCCAGGGGCTAGCGTCTTCGAGAACGTGCTCAAGTAAAGCACATGCCCATGCCGATCCTGCGCTTTCAGTGGCTGCGGCTCCGGACCCTCAAAATAAATCTCACTGTAAGGATCATCCTCCAGCACCGGAATCTGGTAGCGCCGGGCGAGCAGCAGCAGCCTGCGGCGCCTCTCAGGTGACATCACCGCCCCGGTTGGATTCTGAAATGTGGGCAGCGTGTAGATCAGGCGCGGTGAACGCCGGGCCAGGATGGATTCCAGCAGATCGACTCTCATCCCCTCGCTATCAGCCGGAACGCCGATGACACGCGCTCCCAGAGCTCGGAATGCCTGAATAGCTCCCAGGTACGTCGGTACCTCAACCACCACCTCGTCACCAGGACTGAGCAGCAGGCGACTGATAAGCCCGATCCCCTGTGTTGAGCCTGATAAGATCAGAATGTGTTGTAAATCTACCGGCACCCCTCGTTTACGCATATGAGCGGCGATGCCGCGCCGCAGGCTCTGCAATCCTTCCACCGGGCAGTAGCCCAGAGCGCTCTGACGCTCTCCGCTCAGCCCTTCCTCCATGACGGTGCGTATCAATTCCGCTGGTAGCAGTTCAGGGGCCGGTGCTGCCTGGGCCAGCGAAATAACCTCTTTCCGCTCACCCATTGCGGTAAGCTCACTTAATACGTGCGCATCAGTACCCAGTGCCAGCTCTTCACCGCTGGCCAGGCCAAAGAGCCAGGGTGGTGTCTCATGTTCGAAAGCATCATCTTCCATGCGTGCATAGTTGCGTTTCACCAGTGTGCCGCGTCCTACATGCCCTTCAATCAACCCCTCACTGGCCAGCTCATTGTAGGCGTTCATCACGGTTGTGCGATTGACCCCCAGTTCGCGCGCCAGTGATCGTTCAGTTGGCAGGCGTAATCCCTCGGCCAGTTCGCCAGAAACTATAGCATCACGTAGACTCTGGTAGATCTGGCGATAGAGTGGTACGCCACTTGAGCGTTCTAACTGAATATAAGAGCGTGTGGACGTGGTAAAAATTGGTAATGGCTGGTGATGAGCGCCACGCTGTCTCATTGCCTCCTCCTTGTCAATATTCTGAAAGAGAGAGATACTGTATTCTGACTGGCTCTCTGGACGAACATACCTCGATATTCCATCTTAAATGTAGTCGATTTATTGGTTGTAAACAAGGGCCAATTGGCTGGTATCTCTGCAGCCAATGATGCTTCTTCAGTATAGAGAGGGACGACAGATGCAAAATATTGAACAACGCATTGCCAGCGTGCGTGACGACCGCGAACATGGATCGCGCTGGCTGGTCAGACAGGCACTGCTTATCCTGCGTGACCTCGCGCTCATGGAAGGGTACGGGTCGGACGCCCATATGCGCCAGCTTTATCACTCCGGTAGAACTCTGGCGCGTTCCCGCCCGGCTATGGCCGCCCTTTCCAGCGCGGTGAGCCGCGTGCTTTTTGAACGCTCTGGTCCGGCAGATATCGCCGCTGCGGCCGAGCAACTGCTGCAAGAATACGATACCGCGACCACGCGTATCGCGCGGCATGCCCGCCCTTACCTGCGGGACCGCTTGCTGACATGTAGCATCTCCGGAACGGTCCTGGAAGTGCTGGTGAGCGCCAGGGAAGCCATCCAGGAGGTAATCGTTCTGGAAGGGCGTCCACGCTACGAGGGACGCGATATGGCTCATGCACTCAGCCAGTATGGCATCGCAGTAACGTTGATTACAGATGCTCAGGCCGCCATCTTTTTACCGCTATGCCAGTCCATCGTGGTCGGAGCTGATAGCGTTCTGGCTAATGGCGATATCCTGAACAAAGCTGGAACAGCTCTGCTGGCCTGGGCTGGCCATGGTCTGCACATCCCCCTCTATGTCCTGTGCGAGAGCCTGAAAATCGCTGCCCAGAGCTGGCCTGAAGAGTGGGGTGAGGCCCTGCTAGAAGAAAAAGAACCCGGAGAAGTGTTGGAACACCCGTTGCCAGGCGTAAAAGTGCGCAACTTCTACTTCGATCACACACCAGCGCGACTGGTAAACGGACTCATTACGGAACAGGGCATTCTCAGGACGCAGGACATTCAAACCATAGCTGCCACGGTAAAAGTTCAGGAGCACTTTTTGAACGGCAGATACCCCTAGTGTCCTATTGATTTGTGAAAAGAGCGTGTTATTTGTATTCTATGGGGGAAAGCTGTTTTTTCTTGATTGGTGGGCTGGCGATTGGAAGGAGTGAGAGAAGTGGAAACCGAGCAAAAAAAGCCACAGCTTGAGCGGGCGCAGCGCGATGCTGTTCATGTATCCTCCCTGCATGAGTTACAGGACAAAGGCGAGGTCGCCCCCGGCGTACCAGTTACACGCGGCAATACCCCCAGACCTTTTTCATTCGAGCGTGTTATTCCTGGCAGCACGATGGGACAGCCGGGGTCGCACTTCCCGGCGAAAGCTCCCTCCGCTCCCCCGCTGCCCGAAGAAGTGGGAGAAGGAGCGTTCCCCCCTATTCGTCTACCTGATTCCTCTTCCCGCCCGGTGGGTGAGGAGGCACAGGACTTCATCTGGCTGTTTGAATATGGCCTGGAGATGGATCCCGGTGTACTCAATAGTCCGGATCGTCTCAATGGACTGGCCTTGCTATATGGGCCTGCGGTCTTGAAGGGTCATACGCTCCTGTATGGCAGTATGCAGATTGGTCGCGAACTGGCTACTATCGCCCCCGTCGCTGATCCCAATGCCGAGGTATGGGGCGTGCTGTATCGTGTCCCGCGCCGCCTGGCCGATCGAAATGGCGGAGAACATGCCGTACTGGATATGGCTCACTTCGCGACAACTGCACACAACTTTTTCAAACCCATCGCTTCCATTGTACATGAGGGCTATCGTAACCGCGAAATAGGCTGCATTACCTATGTCGCTATTGAACAGGTACTATGCCAGGTCTCGCTCATACCAGTATCTCAAGCCAGCACACAGCCACTGGTGCAGCGTCTGGCCCAGATTGCCAGAAAACAAAAACTGCCCAACCATTACCTGAGCACCTATAACTGGCAGGCCGCCCCGGTTTCTGGAGCAGCCACACATGTCGGACTGGCAGCACCGCGCGCCGTACAGGATACAGAACCCCTGCCTGCTATCAAAGACAAGGGGAATAGCACTCCCGCGAGTCCCAGGCTCGGTAGGGACCAGGAGACAACGGCAGAATCGTTGAAACCTAGTCGCTGGCTGGTGGGGCTGGCGCTCTACCTGATAGTCATGCTGCTGGCTATGCTGACCTTTGCGGTACTGCAAGATCTGGGCATGGCTGAACTGACATTCGTGAGCACCTTGACGCTGCTGGGGGTACCTTGGCTGGTGGTCATGTATGGTTTGCTCGGAGGGTGCGTAAGCAGCCTTTTCTCGCTCGCGCGCAGTCGCAGATTAAGGCCGCCGCTATTCGTAACCCTTACCTGGTTTGCACGCCCCTTTGTCGGCGGCGTTCTGGCCTTGCTCTCGTATCTCTTGCTCACCAGCGGCGCTTTTGTGATCAGCTCAAGTAACGCGCGGCAACAACCCGTGTTCCTGCTGGCCGGCGCGCTGGCCGGCTTATGCGAAGGCTGGCTCTTTTTTAGAACTCGCTGACAATCGCGCTGTTCGAGTGGCTTTTTACTGCTTAATGTTTACCCTTGTGATCTAAAAATCTACCGTGTACAATAATTTTAGCAAAGGATAATTACCCCTGACATGCTAGTTGTTGTTAGCCAGTCCAGTTGAAGGAGGCTCTATGCCGACCTATATTAGTTTGGTGAATCTGACCGAACAAGGCGTCAGGGAAGCGAAGAATGCCCCGGAGCGGTTGCAGGCATTCGACAAAGCTTTGAAAGATGTTGGAGGTAGGCTGGTAGGTTTTTATCTGGTGATGGGTCAGTACGACTATATTGTCATTGTTGAAGCTCCTGACGATCAGACCGCGGCTCGTCTCATACTTGGCACCATTGCTCAGGGGAGTATGCGCACTCAGACAATGCGCGCCTTCCCCAGGGAGGAATTTGAGCAGATCGCCAAAGGCATCCGATAGCCCCGGAGCCTTCGCTCCTGGCACGCTATTTCGACGCTGCTGACCGCGGCAGCAGCGTTGGGGTCTGGACAAGAGGGTCAGCGTTGCTAGGCGGAACAAGAGGGACCCTTTGCATGGGGGGCGCGGGGGGGCGAAGCCCC
>JAFMRP010001214.1 GCA_017354095.1 Ktedonobacteraceae bacterium | reverse complement strand
TTGCCGATAAAGGCCGCACCATTCGCCTCCCGGTCTACGTCAATACCGCCCTCAACCGCATCCGTAGAGAACGCCAGCGCCTCATCCAGGAACTTGGCCGCGAGCCAACAGAACTGGAGCTGGCGGAGGCCACAGGCCTCGATCCAATACGGATGCTCGAGCTACAGGCAGCCCCCGGAGCACCCGTCTCACTGGAACTGCCCGTTGGCGAGGATGAGGAACAGGAACTGGGCGATGTGCTGGCAGACACAGAGTCAGCAACACCAGAAGATCTCGCCACAACGCAAACGCTGAAGGACGAGGTACAGCGTGTACTCAAATCGGTGCTAACACCACGCGAACAGCTTGTTTTGCAACTGCGCTTCGGCCTGGGCAATGGCCAGGCTCACCCGCTCGAACAGGTAGGTCGAGAGCTGGGTATTACACGCGAACGCGTACGCCAGATTGAAGCAGGAGCCCTGGCCAAACTGCGCCAGCCACCTGTACTGGAACGCCTTCGCGGCTAAATTCATCGTACGTTTTTCTTAAGGCACGCTAACGCAATACTGACACACAGGGAAAAGCCCAGAGTAACGCGCCTTTGTCGCCTCCCACCAGGGGACGCTAAGGGCGCGTTACTCTGGGCTTCTCTGTTTCTCACTCGTCGTTATTGCTCTCTGGACAATGGATGCACGCTCATTTGTTCAGCAGCAGGATCTGTGCATCTATCCGCTTATACCTGCCATGAGCAATGCAGATGCAGCACTGCTTTTGCAGGCGATAGAGGAAATGGTACAATACTATGATGAAACAACCATGCGCTTCCTACTCACGGCACGACAGCAAACCGATTAACGCTAATACGAGAATGAGGATTATATGGGTATAGTCGTTGTGCTTGGCAGCCTGATTACCGACCTGGTAGCCCGCGCACCACGCTTTCCTCACCCGGGCGAATCGCTAATAGGCAACGATTTCGGCACCTTTCTGGGTGGAAAGGGCATCAACCAGGCTGTAGCAGCAGCACGATTGGGCGCACAGGTGGCGCTGGTTGGCCGCGTGGGCATGGATACGTTCGGCGACGCATTCTTTCCGGTGCTGGCACACGAGAACGTCGATAGCAGCTGTGTCGAGCGTGACACCAGCATCGGCACCGGGGTATCCGTGGTCATTATCTCTGAGGAAAACGGACAAAATGCCATCGTCGTCAGCCCCAACGCCAATCTGGCAGTACCCGGCCCAACCGTCGAGCGTGCCTTGCGTGATGCGCTTGACCGGAAACAAAAGCCCGAAGAGGCCGCTATCTTCCTGACACAGTGCGAGACAAGCAGCATTTCTTACCAGACGGGCCTGCGCCGCGCCCGCGATCTAGGCATGACTACGATACTCAACGCCGCCCCTATCCCACGTGAGCCCCTACCAGATGAACTGTTTGCCCTGGTTGATATCCTGGTCGTTAACGAAGTAGAGGCCGCCGCGCTCAGCGGCCAGCCCGTGACGACAACACAAAGCGCTCGGACAGCAGCGGAACAGTTGCTGGCCAGAGGACCGCGCCACGTGATCATCACGCTTGGCGAGCAGGGCGGCCTGTGGAGCACTGGCGCTCCAACCAGTCCGCAGCATCGCAACCTGCCGGCAATCAAAATACAAGCGGTGGATGCCACTGCAGCCGGTGACGCCTTCTGCGGAGCACTGGCGGCCAGCCTGTCACAGGGACAACCTCTGGAAGCAGCACTACAGCGAGCCAGCGCCGCCGGAGCACTCACCGTCACACGCCAGGGCGCTATCGCCGCGCTCCCCACAGCCCAGGAAGTCGAGCAACTACTCGCGAAATAATCACTCAGGCAGGTTCATCGCGCCCCTCATCAGTATTCGCGTCATGCACATCGTCGTCAGCATTAAAGCGCACCCTTATGGCCCCTAGCCGCTCTCGACACGCCATAAAAAGCACGACAACCAGCGCACCGGCAGCAAAAAGGCTGATGCAGAAAACAAGCCCCAGGATCGCACTGAGAAAAGCGAAAAGCGGTCGATGGGCCGGAAGAAAGAACAAGGCAACCAGGGCTGCAGATCCGACAACGATAGCAATAACCACACCCACAGACGCACTAAAAATAGCCTGACGGCGTGCTGCTCGCTCCTCCCACCGACCCGGCTGATCGTGACGAGCCGCGCGCGGCCCAGCCCTGAGCCCAAATAGCAGCTTCGGAAAGACAACAGCCGCGTAGAGCAATGCGCCGAATAGGCCACTGAGCAGAGCAAACCAGCCACCACGATCGAAGAAATTGAGCAGCAAAACGACACCAGCACCCAGACATAAGGCAATCACAA
>JAFMRP010001213.1 GCA_017354095.1 Ktedonobacteraceae bacterium | reverse complement strand
ATGAACTCGTCCAATTCTATTGCGATGTCTTCGGCTTCCATGAATCGCACCATGAAGATGTCGCCAGTGAATACAGCGCTATGAACTCGAAAGTGGTGCAGGACCGCGCAGGGCGGATCAAATTTCCGATCGTCGAGCCCGCGCCGGGAAAGAGAAAATCACAAATCAGCGAGTACCTTTCCTACCATTATGGACCAGGGGTTCAGCATATCGCGCTGCTGGTCGACGACATCATTACCAGCGTGCGCTCATTGCGAGAGAACGATATCGAGTTTTTGCGGACTCCGGATAGCTACTATGACGCATTGAAGAGTCGCATCGGCGAGATCGATCTCGACCAGAAAGCGATCAGGGAATTGGGCATTCTCGTTGACCGGGACGAGTGGGGATATTTAATGCAGACCTTCACCAAATCTCTGCACAGCCGCCCGACAATCTTCCTGGAGATCATCCAACGAAACGATGCACGCGGATTCGGCGCTGGCAATATCAGGGCGCTGTTCGAGGCGTTGGAGCGTGAGCAGTTGCAACGTGGAAACCTGTAGGCGTCGATGGCGCTGTTAGTTAAATGCCGGGAGGGGACCCCAGTCCGCCTGGTAGGAGCGGAGGAAATCAATGTTTACTGTCACACGTCCAATCGAGGAGGCCTCGCTGGCGAGGTGGGCGCAAAAGGTGAAGCGGTCGCAACTGCAAGAGATATTGTTTGCCGCTGCGAAGCCAGGAATCATCTCTTTTGCCATGGGGCTGCCGGCTCCTGAGCTGTTCCCGGTCGAAGGATTGATGAAAGCCTCCAGAGATGTCCTGGCCAATGACCCGCGCGCCTTACAATACGGGCCTCCCTTTCAGCCTCTCAAGAGCCAGATCGTTCGAATAATGGCTGAGCGCAAAGTGAGCTGTTGTGAAGAACAGATATTGATCACGACCGGCGCACAGCAAGGGCTGAGCCTCCTGGTACGGTTACTGCTCGAACCAGGAGGCGAGATCTTGACCGAGCAGATGGTATACACCGGCTTTCATCAGGTGTTCGAGCCTTACGAACCGTTGGTGCTATCGGTGCCGACCGATGCCGGGACAGGGATCGACGTTGAGGCAGTTGCCTCTCTCCTTTCTAAGGGCGCACGCCCGGCGTTTATCTATGCCATCAGTAGCGGGCATAACCCCTTGGCCGTGAGTTTGACCCATGCCAAAAGGCTGCGGCTGGTTGAACTGGCACGCCAGTATCGAGTGCCTGTCATCGAGGATGATCCCTATGGCTTTCTCAATTATGAGGAGGTCGCATTGCCGCCACTGAAGGCGTATGAGGAAAAGTGGGTCTTTTACGTCGGCTCGTTCTCGAAGATCCTGACCCCTGGCTTGCGTGTCGGATGGCTGGTTGTTCCCGAGAGCCTCATTACCAAGCTATCAGCAGTCAAAGAGGCAAGTGATATCGACACCAACACTTTCACGCAGCGCCTGATCTCGCGTTTCCTGGAGAGGGAAGACCTTGATAAGCACCTATCGAGGTTGAGGCGTGAGTATCGCGTTCGGCGCGACGCAATGGCCCAAGCGCTGCGCGCCCACTTCCCGGCTACCGCGAAGTGGGCAATCCCTGATGACGGAGTCTTCTTCTGGGTTGAGTTGCCACCCGGGGTGGACACTTTGGCTCTGCTAGTCGACGCACTGGAGCGGGAGCGAGTAGCGTTCATTCCTGGGCAGGCGTTCAGCATCGATGCTTCGAATAAGGCGACTAACTGCATGCGGCTAAACTTTTCTCACAGTAATCCGGAACTGATCATGGATGGGATAGCCCGGCTCGGCCATATGCTTCGGAGCTGCTCGAAATAGACGAAAGATTGGGGTGGAATAACTATGGTCACATCTGCTGATCATCTGCGATCCGAGTATATATGACAGAAGAAGATAAAAGGCATAGCAAATCGTCAGATGGATGGCGCGAAGCAAAGAGATTGATTGTTGCCCATCGCTCCCGTCTCCTACTGGGTGGATTGCTGATGTTGATTAGTCGCCTGGTTGGACTCGTATTGCCTGCCTCATCGAAATATATAATCGACGAGGTCGTCGTCAAGGGGCGCAGTGAGTTGTTGGTACCAGTAGCGCTCGCTGCCGGAGCTGCGACTTTGTTGCAGGCTATCACTTCATTCTCCCTTTCGCAGATACTCGGCATCACGGCTGAGCGTACGATTACTGATATGCGTAGGAAGGTACAAGCACACGTCGAGCGCTTACCGATCCGCTACTTCGATTCGACACAGACCGGAAAACTCATAGCTCGAATTATGACCGATGCCGACGGTGTGAGGAATCTGGTCGGCGCC
>JAFMRP010001212.1 GCA_017354095.1 Ktedonobacteraceae bacterium | reverse complement strand
GAGCATGAGAACATCGGCCTGCTTGACAATCTGGTACCGTTGTACCTCTTGCATGCCAAGAATCGCCTGGTATGAGTCTTTGCGCCCTCGGAACCTCTCCTGCGCCAGCGACCCCAGCCGAAAGAAACCATCGAATTGCTCGATTAGCCCTGTTTCTGGGTCCTGTATTAAACGCATATGCTCTATGATGTCGCGCCAGTGCTCCAGGCGCTCATCGGTCACGTGCAGCTTGCGAGAGAGCCACGCGGCTTTTTCAGGGTCTGTGGCCCGTAGCCAGTAGAAGGCCTCCAGCGCTGTTTTAAGGTTGCGCCTGGCCATATAGTTGGTGTAGGCATTGTCGTTGACATGCTCATGCCATTCGTCGGGACCGATGACGTTCGTGATCTCGTAGTCCTGGCGCGCAGCATTTTTCTCCACACGGCTGGCCCAGAACATAGCCGTATTCACGAGCAATTCGACACCATAATCACGCATGAAATCATCATCTCCAGTGATGCGCCAGTATTCGTTGACGGCATGTGCAATACTGGCCGTAATGTGTAGCTCCAGGAAGCCATTCAGCACGGGTATAACCTCACCGGTCTCTGGATGGATGATCGAGGCTGGCGTGGCCTCTTCCCCGTTCATTGTGCTCTCCCAGGGATATTGGGCGCCTTCATAACCATTACTGGCTGCCTTCTCATGCGCGGCATCCAGCAGGTTATAGCGATAGAGAAGCAGCGTGCGCGCGAATTGTGGCAGAACATAGGTATAGAAGGGCAGCATAAAGATCTCAGTATCGTGAAAGATATGACCACGATAGCCGAAACCGGTCAGGCCCTTGGCGGCAATGCTATAGCGGCTATCATGCTCGGAAGCATTGATGCGCAACTGGTACAGATTGTAGCGCATGCCAATCTGCGCCTTCTCATCCCCCTCGATGAGAACATCGGCAATCTGCCAGAACTCGTTCCACGCAGCCTGATGCTCCAATAGCAGGCGATCAAATGGCTGCATCATACCGGGTGAAGGGGGAGAGACTGATGAACTGGCTTCGATTTTGAGGGCACTGTGAATATCTGGCTCCGACGTTGAGCCGTCCAGGATGTTCCGGTGATGCTGGAGGGCAGTCGATACCGGCTCTACTCCATCACGCGAGGTGTACATTACGACAATTTTTTCTGTGGTCAGTGTCTTGCCAACTGCTAATTGACCGTAGAAATGGATGCCTGGCGCGACGTCCGAATCAATCATTTCTTTGCGGAAGCCCGGTGCGGTGGTAGTAAAGCTGATTGTTTGTGCCAGTTGTATCCCCGTGTGCTTGGTGACACTCTGCAGCCAGGATATGCCGTTCTGGTGTCCCTGATCAATGCCTTCCCAATGCATAGTATCGTAGTTGCCCTGGGCGCTATTGAGCCCGGCACGCAGCGCAATATCGACTGGCGCATTGTTTTTGCTGGCCTCGATAGAGACGCTGTAGCGAATGGCCCCCACGTGGGCATCAGCCAGACTGGCGAAGCGCTCGCTGGTAACCGTCAGGCGCACTCCCGTGGAGCTTTCCCAGTGGACGGTGCGGCTGAGCAGGCCACGCTGCATGTCCAGGGTACGTCGATAGTTAAGAATGGTACCGCGATCAAGACGAAAGCGGTCACCATTAACGAACAATCTAATCGGAATCCAATCCGGCGTGTTGGCCAGCTCTTCCCGAGCAATGGGAACGTCGTCAAAGACTCCGTAGAGCAGTGTGGCAGAAGTGGCTCTGGGAAAGCCTTCCTCGAATGTACCACGCGTACAGAAGTAGCCGTTACCTATGGTGTAGACGGTTTCCTGGCTGCGCAGTTTTTTTAAATTCGGGTCGAAGCTGTCTTCGTTGATATACCACAAATTCACGTAGCCCCCCTCAAATGCAGTGCTGCAAGGTGAACTTAGTTGAGCAGTGTCTCTAGCTGAACATTTGCCAGCGTTGGCAATACCTTATCCGCTCTTTGAAAGCGCTCTTTAGGGCCGATGCCAATGGCATACATACCTGCGGTTTTAATCGCCTCGATGCCCGCATTGGCGTCTTCTATACCGATGCAATTGACTGTTGGAACGTTGACCAGCCCGGCAGCGAAGAGAAAAATATCGGGTGCTGGCTTGCCATTCACCACACAATAGCCATCAGCGATACCGTCAAAGTAGTCGGTAATCTCCAGGCGCGCGAGGACCGTGCGACTGTTTTTGCTCGCGGAGGCAATGGCCGTTTTAAGTCCGGCCCTGTGAATGGTTTCTAGCAGTTCCCTTCCCCCTGCGACGAATTCCCGGGGGGTCATCTCTTCGATCAGGTCGTTATAGTAA
>JAFMRP010000263.1 GCA_017354095.1 Ktedonobacteraceae bacterium | reverse complement strand
GACGCGTGCATTCCACCGCTGCAACGGGGGGGGCGGCTCCTGCAGATGTGCATTCCACATCTCCTCCAGGCGCTTATAGATAAAGGGAGTGCGCCCGGTCAGCAGCTCATAGCAGCTGATGGCCAGCGCATACTGATCGGAATCGCGCCGGGGATTGCCCTGCCACTGCTCTGGCGGCATGTAAGCAGCCGTACCCGTCACTTCGCCCAGTGATGCGTGCGTCTGCATACCAAGGTAGAAGGTAGTGCCAAAATCGGACAGCAATATCTGTCCGTTGCGTCCGATCAACAGGTTTCCGGGCTTGACATCCTGATGTACCAGGCCGCTATCGTGCACATAGCGCAGTGCGTCTGCTGCCTGGCGAATGTAGGGGACCAGTTCTTCGACGAATGCTGGCCGCCTACTGCCATCTGCTTTGCGGAAGAGATCGCTGATCGTTTGTGGAGCGTACTCCATGACAAAGTAGGGCTGCCCATTATCCTGCAGTTGTCCAAAGTTGTAGACTGGTAGGATGTTGGGGTGCTGCATGCTGGCGATACGGCGCGCTTCCTGGAAGAAGTTAGCCTGGGCTCTGTCGTTAAATTTGTCGAGACGCAGCACTTTGAGTGCCAGTATACGGCTGAGCGGTATCGGTTCGCGCACTTTGTAAACATAACCATAGCTACCGGCACCGATAAAAGAGACGACCTCATAGATACCGATATGTGAACCCTGTACCAGGAAATCGCAGCGCTGGCAGCAGATGGCTGTGTCCGGATTTTCGTGCGCTGAACGTGGATTAAGGCAGCGAGCCAAGTATCCTTATCCTACCTCTTCTATTCAGGATGCTGCTGGGAGAGCATGCAAAAGCTTCTCTCCTTATTTACGTATCTCCCGATTATGGGTTACGGCTTGTCGGATGCATTGCTACTGCTCCATTCTATACACATCTGCTCAAAGAGAACAAGTTGGCGGCTATTTTTGCGCAAAAAAGGGGAGTCCATTGGACTCCCCTCGCAAGAAGGAAACTGCAGTAGCGCTAAAAGTGGATGGATGTCTGTTCTATTGCAGATCTCCCTGAATAATATAGGCGATGTTGTGCGCGTGAGAGAGTACACGGCTGATGGCGTTGAGCAGATCGAGGTGGATCGCGCTCGATGATAGGCTGGGCGCGACGCGTTGCTGCAAGCGGCGCACGTGGCGCAGGTGCAACGCGCGTTTGGTCTGTGCCAGTACGGCTTTGCGCTTCAAGCACTCGGTAGCCAGCGACGGATCCTGGGCGGCCAGAGCGGCCAGTACCTGCTGAACAGCTCCCTGGACTTCCTGGTAATAAGTGATCAGGTCTTCCCAGCCCTCTTTGGAGAAGACAACCTGGTTGCGGTGCTTGCGCTGGGCCAGGCGTACTATCTGCTTATCGATGATGTCGCCAATGGCTTCCAGGTCGGTGGAGATATAGAGCAGGGCCAGTTCACGTCGCGATTGTTCTTCCGTCATCTGCGTTTCATCAAGCTGCGTCAGATAGTGCTTGACAGCACCTTCCAGCAGGTCAAGTTGATCATCCAATTCGTCAACACACCGGGGAATAGCTGTCCCTTCCTCTTCAAATGCCTGAATGCCCTGCTTCAGCATGTCGGTAACCAGGTCCGTCATACGCACAATTTCGCGTGTAGCCTGGCCCAGCGCTACAGCTGGCATTGCCAGTGCCTCTGGATCGAGATGGCGCGGGCCCTCGGCTGCCTGGCCCTCTTGATCTGGTACTATGCGCGTGACCAGCTTGACCATAAGATTGGCTAGTGGAGCGAAGACGATGGCCAGCACCACGTTCAGTCCCATATGCGCGATAGCGACCTGCGTACCACCGTTGCCCAGAGGAACCAGGAGCTGTGCCAGTGGCTGTAGCAGGAGAAAGGCGACCACCACACCCAGCAGCTTTGTGCCGGTGTGCAGGAATGCCAGCCTGCGACCCACACGCGATGCACTGCCTAGCGCCGTTATCAGCGCGGTGCAGGTAGTGCCGACGTTCGATCCCAGCATGATAGCCAGAGCGGCTACTGGCGGCAGCGCTCCACTGGTGGCCAGCACAATTACCAGGCCAATGGAAGCCGCGCTGGAGGTAAAGGCGATAGCCAGGAAGGCACCGATCAGTGCCAGCACAAATGGTGCTCCCACGAGCGCTTTCAGAATATCTGCTGTGAGCGGGCTGGCTGCAATTGGCTGGCTTCCGGCTTCCAGGGCAGCCAGGCCGACAAGGATCAGGCCAAAAGCAAAGACGGCCTGTCCAATGGCCCGCGCCTTGGTACGGCGCGTGAAGAGTGCTATGGCGGTGCCCAGACCCAGGATTTCAAGCGCGTAGCTTGTGATATGCAGCGCCAGGAGCTGGACAACAAGGGTAGAGCCGATATTCGCGCCAAGGTTCATGAGAAACGCTGTGTTGAGCGAGATCATCTGGGTGCTCACAAGTCCTACGAGCAGGCTGGAGGTTGCGCTAGAGCTCTGCGTAACGGCAGCGGCCAGTATGCCAAGCACTAGTGCAACGATGGGGCGTTGTGAGAGCATGGCCAGCGCACTGCGTATGCGCCTATTGATCGTGTTCTGGAGCGTATCGGTGATCAGGTGTACTCCATAAAGCAAGAGCAAAACTCCAGCGACCAGAAGGCCCAGCACCATGGTTGGCGAATTGGGCACCTGCATAGTTGTCCTCCTCTCTTCCTTCCATCTTTCAGGAAAGCTGCGACCTCTCCTGTTGTTGGCTCATCCTCGCTGGATGTCTCCCGCTATGGTAAGGGAGATCGACGCAACACAATCCAGGCTTTAGCTACTAGAGAATAAATAAGTTTGTTGATGATGAGGCATAATTGACCTGAAAAGTAAGAACCAGCACGAAGCCTCGTCAATGTTAAGAGAATGTTAATGGAATGTTAAATACTATAACATCTCTCGCCTGGATGCGCAAGGGGGAAAGCGGGAAAAACACCTCCATTCGGCGCTTTTCCGTTGCATCGTGGCGGAAATGCTATTGCAGTGCTTCGTTGGAGGCTCGTTTGGGAAGGTTATGAACGTTTCATGCAACAAAAAGCAAGGGCCGCGAGCGCGGCCCTTGCTTGCATATCTATGGGGGATATACTGTTTCCCTTAGCCTACGCTGCCCGACATCTCCAGCTGGATCAGGCGGTTTAGCTCAACCGCGTACTCCATTGGCAGCTCTTTGGTGATCGGCTCGATGAAGCCGTTTACGATCAGTGAGTAGGCTTCGGACTCGTCGAGGCCGCGGCTCATCAGGTAGAAGAGCTGATCTTCGCCGACCTTCGAGACGGTTGCTTCGTGGCCGATCTCTGTCTGGTTCTCCTCGACACGGATCGTAGGATAGGTGTCGGTGCGGGCGAACTCATCGAGCAGCAGAGCGTCACAGCGCACGCTCGATTTGCTGTGGTGCGCGCCAGGGTTGACGCGAACCAGGCCGCGATAAGAGGCGCGCCCGGTCCCCTTGGAGACCGACTTCGACAGGATCTGCGAGGTGGTGTGCGGCGCCAGGTGCGTGACCTTCGCGCCCGCGTCCTGGTGCATGCCGTCGTTCGCGAACGCTACCGACAGGATGTCGCCACGTGCGCCGGGCTCCATGAGCAGCACGGCTGGATATTTCATGGTTACCTTTGAGCCAAGGTTACCGTCAACCCATTCCATCGTCGCGTCCCGGTAAGCTGCAGCGCGCTTGGTGACCAGGTTGTAGACGTTCTTCGACCAGTTCTGGATGGTCGTGTAGCGGACGCGCGCACCCTCCATGGCCTTGATTTCAACGACGGCGCTGTGCAGGCTGTCGCTGGTGTAGGTTGGCGCGGTACAGCCCTCCACATAGTGAACATAGGAGCCGGGCTCGGCAATGATCAACGTACGCTCGAACTGGCCCATGTTCTGGGCATTGATGCGGAAGTAGGCCTGCAGGGGAATTTCTACACGTACGCCGGCAGGCACATACACGAAGCTGCCGCCGCTCCATACCGCGCTATTGAGCGAGGCGAATTTGTTATCGGACATCGGAATGACCGTGCCGAAGTGCTCTTTGACGATATCAGGATACTCGCGCAGGGCGGTATCCATGTCGGTAAAGATTACGCCCAGCTTCTCCAGGTCTTCGCGCACTTTGTGATACACAGCCTCGCTCTCGTACTGTGCCGTGACTCCGGCCAGGTACTTCTGCTCGGCCTGTGGGATACCCAGGCGATCAAAGGTGTCTTTAATTTCAGAAGGGATATCTTCCCATGTTTTTCCTTGCTGGGGTACCGGTTTGATATAGTAGTAGATATCGTCGAAGTTAATGCTCGACAGATCAGCCCCCCATGTGGGCATCGGGCGCTTCTCAAAGAGGTCCAGGCTCTTAAGACGGAACTGCCGCATCCAACTGGGCTCGCCTTTCATCTCGGAGATCTGCTCGACGATCCGCTTACTCAGTCCCTTCTCGGACTTGAATGCATAATTTTCTGCTACATGGAACCCAGCACTGTACGTACCCTGTTCCAGTTCGTATGCCTGACTCATTAGACTCACTCCACTGAATTTAGCTGTTATCGCTTGCTTGCTCTCTGCTCTGCGACGGCAGAAAGCTCATCCTGCATGTGTAATCCTTACTTCTCTACTCGGATTTCACTGTTATTATATGTCGTTTCATTGGCCCTGTCAAGGATCGTAGGCGTGTTCTGCTGCCTGCCACCTCTGCATCTCGGAACGCTGTCCGTTCGGAAATGGCTGAAAAATCGATGTTTGATGCTTGACATATCACAAGAACTCTTGCTATCATGATAACAGCGTCGGGAGTGCTCTCCATTCCCAACCAATCGATGCGCCCATAGCTCAGTGGATAGAGCAATGGTCTTCTAAACCATTGGCCGCAGGTTCGAATCCTGCTGGGCGCGCCCTACAAGCGTGATGCGACGATTTTAAAATCGTCGCATCACGTGCTTTATAGTTCATAATCTTTTGCTATTTTGTATCCCCACTGATTTTTATTCTTAGGTAGGGTCAGTCTCAAAACTGCCTTTGTTGTACCAACATGATCTACAGGCACGAGATATACCTTCTCTGTATCCGATGAATAGACGCCAAATTGCTCGGCTTTACCCCGATAGTGATGGCTCTTTCTACCCCATTCTGCGGCTGTAGAAGTATTGAAGAGTAAAAATGTTCCATCCCGGGAAATTCGTGCTAACTTACACTGAATACGTACAACCTCTATAGTTTTAAAAACGAAAAAACCAAAGTGACGTTCTTCCTTTTCAACAAGATAGGCAAGGCCATACCCCAGTGATCTATTCCACGGATGTAGGACCTCGTATCCTAGTTGTACCAACCTGTTTAAGATAGCCGTTTCTGCTTCCAGGCCGCGCTGTTGTGTGACTCCCATCAGTGCACTTCTCCACTTATCCAGTGGTACACAGGCAAAGCGCCTGTGTACTCATCAACCCTACCTCTGAAGGTCCCAGGATACCTGCTGGCCACCAAGATCAGCAATGAAGCCAAGCACGAAGGTTTTTGTGCTGCTGGGGACTTCATAGACTAGCGTGCCCTTTAACGGCTGCCCTGCGTCGACATGCCCGCCTGGAGCAGTCTTTCCGCTCAGGATGGTTTCTGTGTATGTCTGCCCCTCGCTATCGCGCAGCGAGAATTGAATCAGGCTGGACGCAACCTGCTGTTTATCAGAGATGTTCTTGAGTGAGACGTCAATAAGCAGCAGGGTATGACCTGATTTGGGCTGTGTGATTTCATCACCATTACTCGCACTTACATGGGTGACTGTTACCTGCCATTCACTATCTACCGAGACATTTTCTCCAACTTTATGATGGCCTGTCGGCTGCTGTTGCTGCGTAGGCTGGCTTTGTGCTGTGGTTGGCTGCGTGCTCGTATTCGTCGTGACTGGCTGGGTGGTGGTGCCCGCGTCACCGGCACTCGCGTGTCCTGCTCCATAGCCGATCATCAGCGCAACGAGAATCGCCACGATCCAGGGCCAGCGTCGCGGTTTACGAGGCGCTGGCGTAGGCATGGGCATAAATTGTGGCGCCTGGTTCATATATGGCTGCTGGGGATACTCCGGCTGCTGCATCTGGGGCAACGGCGATGGATAGCCCTGGTTGGGCTGCTGCGGACCTTGTGCTTGATACATGTTTTTCGGTTCCTTTCTCTAGCAAACGTATTTTATGTATAGAAGATAAGAATAGAGAAAATGATAAGTACTTCACGATTCATATGACGTCCATTAAGCTGAACAGTAACATGTAATGAGGGAACATCTAGGGATTTTTAATACTTTCTTTAGATGTCATTGCTTATGGGCGAAAGTGGTCAAAGGATGTATATCATTGCAAGACCACATCTAAAATTCGAATATTTTTTCTCAACCATTTCTTAACAAGCGAACAGTTTTTTCTCAATCCCTTCTTAACAATGGTTCAGTATAATAATGGGCACTCAAAATGATGATTCCCTGCCTGAGCGCTTCGCCCTGTTCACAACGGCATGTGGGGCCAATATCCAGGTGAAGATAGAGATAAATTACCTTTACTATTATGGTGGATGTGCTGTATAGTACTATGCAAATGTGTAAATGTGAGTGAGGGTCGCCATAGTCAGGCAAACACACGTTTACCGGGTAGAAGCGTTATCATCCGC